>NZ_JALKIK010000011.1:0-117442 GCF_023050955.1 Anaerobiospirillum sp. NML120511 | reverse complement strand
ATCCAGCCACCACAGATGCTGTCTCCCTGGCAAAACAGATTAACAATGCTCTGAGCAGTCGTACTGAACAGTCTGGTATGACCGTGATCTTTTCCACCTACCAGTCCATTGATGTCATTGCTGTTGCTCAGAACAATCACGGCATGCAGCCATTTGACCTTGTTATCTGCGACGAGGCTCACCGCACCGCTGGCGGCTATCTGGTTCAGGACGATGCCAAAGAGCGCGCTGCGGCAGCAGCAGCGGAGGCTGCAGAGCTCAGCAGAATTCTTGAGATTATTGAGCAGGGAGACGATTACAGTACTGCCTCAACCTCTGAGCCTGTTGATGCACAGGAGTCAGCTTCGTCCGGTGACAAGCCTGTCAAGAGCAAGTCTCGTAAGTCAAAGCTGGACTTCATTGATGAAGAGGAGGCTGTCTTTACACGTATCCATAATAATGATTACGTGCATGCCAAAAAGCGCCTGTACATGACAGCCACACCAAAGATCTATGGAGATGCAGCCAAAAAGCAGAAGGAGACAGGTGAGGCTGTGCTGTATTCCATGGACGATGTAGATGTCTTTGGTCCGGTGTTGCACTCTCTAAACTTTGATAAAGCTGTCAGTCTGGGCTGCCTGGTGGATTACAAAGTAGTAATTCTGGTGGCTGATTCCCGTTTTGCCCGTACAGCAGAAAGCATGAGCCATCTTTCGGACAACAATGCTGCCCGTATTGTTGGTGCATGGAAAGCTCTAAACAAGTACGGCACCTCAGATCAGCTGGTCGGTGACCACCTGCCTATGCGTCGCGCTGTAGGCTTTGCTCAGGTTATCAATCCCGATAAGAAGCTCGACAAGGTCTCATCAAAAGCGTTTACTGACACCTTTGAGACTGTAGTCAACGAATATCGAAATCATGTTATCAAGGAAGGACCAAAGCCTGAGGATCCGGTAGCCAACAGCGAATACAAATACATCATGAGCCATGATCTGCACTGTGACTGCAGACATATTGACGGCTCTATGAATGCTCTGGAGAAAGGTGCACTGCTGCAGTGGCTGCGTGAAGAACCGGAGAATGAGCACTGCAAGATTCTCTTCAATGTACGCTGCCTGAGCGAGGGTGTAGATGTTCCAGCACTTGATGCTGTAATCTTCCTGTCACCACGAAAGTCTCAGGTAGATGTGGTTCAGACCGTAGGCCGTGTCATGCGTCGTGCCCCGGGCAAGAAGCGCGGTTACGTAATCATTCCTGTTGTGGCCAGTGCAGACGAGGAAATTGACTCCGTTATCAACCGTACAGACCAGTTCGCTGTCGTCTGGCAGGTGCTGCGCGCCCTCAAGGCCATAAACCCTAACCATGTGATCGTAGATGGCAATCTCGAAAAGATAGACGAGCGCATCGAAGTCGTCTGCATTGACGACAAGGCCCTGGCTGCAAAGGCTGAGACAGTTAAATCATCCAGAAACTCATCTAAAAGCAACTCTGAGCTCGATGGACCTGTAACGAAGCCAGGGCTTATTGATCTTATTGAGTATGAGCAGCGTATCAAGTCATCTATTGTCCGCAAGCTCGGTAACCGCCGAGAGTGGGAGGACTGGGCCGATGATGTAGCCGAGATCTGTAAGAAGCAGGTTGAAATCATCAACAACACCCTCAATGACTCGTCCAATGCCTCCGTACGCAAGGAGTTTGAAGACTTCCGTATACACCTGTCGTCATCCATAAATGGCAAGGCTGTCAGTGAGGAAGAGGCTAATGTACTGGATGCTGACGAAGTAATCGATATGCTGGCTCAGCATGTGGTCATCAAGCCAATTCTGGACAAGCTCTTCCCGGGCTATCCTTTTGCTGAACACAATCCAGTTGCCCGAGCTCTGTCAGATATGCTTATGAGGCTGGACAGCAAGGGACTGCAGGACGCCAGTGTTGAACTTAAGAACTTCTATGACGGCCTTGAGTTCCGGATGCAGAACGTCAGGACTCTGGCTGAGCGTCAGTCGGTGGTAGTAGACCTCTTTGACCGCTTCTTCAAAGTAGCTTTCCCTAAGCAGCAGGAAAAGCTGGGCATTGTATACACCCCTGTTGAGGTGGTTGATTTCATCAACCACTCAGTCAATGACATCCTCAAAAAGGAGTTCAATCAGACCTTGGCCAACGACGGCGTGCATGTCCTGGATCCTTTCACCGGCACCGGCACCTTTATCACCCGTCTGATGCAGTCTGAAGACATTATTCCGCGTAATGCCCTGGCCAACAAGTATTACCATGACCTGCATGCCTTTGAGCTCATGCCGCTGGCCTACTATGTAGCCTCCATCAACATGGAGTCGGTCTTCCACGATCTGGTGGACGGCATGCCGTACCAGCCAAACAACATCACCGTCCTGACCGACACCTTTGCCCTGCACGACGCGCAGGTCAACCCGCTACTTGCTAACACCATTGCCCAGAACACTGCCCGCCGCCAGCAGGTAGACGAACTGCCAATCCGCGTCATCATCGGCAACCCTCCTTACTCTATTGGTCAGACCAGCGCCAATGACGACAATCAGAATGAGCGTTACCTTGGAAAGCAAGGTGTAGATACCCGCATTCAGGAGACATACGTAAAAGAATGCGGTAAAGTCTCAAGCTCCAAGAGCATGTATGACAGCTACATTAAGGCATTCCGCTGGGCCTCCGACCGCATAGGGGATCAGGGCATTGTGGCTTTTGTAACCAATGCCGGATGGATGGATGCATCAGCAGCCAACGGCATGCGCAAGTGCCTGCAGCAGGAATTCAGCTCCATTTACATTTACCATCTTAAAGGCAATCAGCGTACCTCTGGCGAGCAGTCAAGAAAGGAAGGTGGAAAGATTTTCGGCGCCGGCAGCCGTGCACCTATCGCCATAACCATTCTTGTTAAGAACCCTGCATCACAGGAGAGTGGTCGCATTCACTTTGCCTGTGTTGATGACTACATGTCCCGTGAGGAAAAGCTGCTGCAGCTGGCCTCCACTAAGTCAGTAGTTAATGCTGAACTTTCAGAGATTGTTCCGGATGAGCACAACGACTGGTTTAATCAGAGGCGGGATGATTTTGGCAAGTTTATTACTGTTGATGGCAAGAACACAAATGGTCTGAGTGTTTTTAGAACCATTAGCCTTGGCGTCAACACAAACCGCGACGCTTGGTCTTTTCAATCAGGAAAAGAGCAACTTGAGTCAAACTTTGAAACGTGTATCAACTTCTATAACAGTCAGGTTGATAGTTTTAGCAAAGATGCTGAAAACTTTGTCCAAATTTTTGATGCAAAACAAATCAAGTGGAGCTCCAGCTTGGAAAGCAAACTGGAACAAAAGGTCACGAGCAGCCCATACTCTGAGGATAATATCAAGTTAGCTGTCTATCGCCCATTCTTTAAGCAGTTCGTATATTGGGACAAGTTGTGGATACACCGAGAGTCTTCTCAGCCAAAATTATTCCCATACAATGGCGCAGAGAACCTTGCAATCAGCGTTGCTGGTGTAGGAGCCAGGGAGTTCAGCTGTTTGATGGTTGATCAGATACCTTGTCTGGATATGGTCGAGAAGGGCCAGTGCCTTCCACGCTATGTCTACACCAGGGCACCTGAGGGCGGTCTCATAGGCGAGATTGCAGGTCGTGATGCTGATGAGCATGGTTATATTCGTACTGATGGCATCAATGATGAGGCTATTGAGCATTTTAGGGCTGCATATCCTGAGCACGCCTCTGAGATTGATGCTGATGCCGTTTTCTACTATATATACGGCCTGCTGCACAGTGAGGACTACCGTACCACCTATGCCAATAACCTCATTAAGGAGCTGCCACGTATTCCGCGTGTGGCTACATGGGAGGATTTCTCTGCCTTTGAGCAGGCAGGCCGTAAGCTTGCTGATCTGCACGTCAACTACGAGTCAGTTGAGCCATATAAAGGCTGTGAGCTTACTGGTATTGGCAGTGGGGACTTCAGGGTCAACAAGATGGCCTATGGCAAGGTAAAAGGTAAGACTGGTGATGAGGGCAAGGACCGCAGCATGATTGTCTACAACGACTCCATTACAATCAGCAAAATTCCGCTGGAGGTTCAGGAGTATGTGGTAAACAAGAAGTCTGCCCTTGACTGGGTATTGGACCGCTGCTGCGTCAAGGTTGACAAGGACAGCGGTATCATTAACGACTTCAACGACTATGCGGCTTCAGTAGGCGATGAGCAGTACATTCTCAAGCTCATTCTGCGTGTAATCACTGTCTCTCTGGAGACAGTAAAGACAGTCAGGGCTCTGCCAAAGCTGACCATTCATAAACTTGATCAGTAACAACAGATTAAAGCATTCAGTGTTAAAGCCCTATGCTGATTAAGAACGCAATTAATACGTCCTAAAACATTTAGTTGCCGTAAATAACGAGGCCCGTCATAGCGATATGACGGGCCTCAATTTATTATGCTTCAATGCAGGCAAATACTTTACATAACGATACATAGAGTGTTCGCATGTTATTGAAAGCAGTTGCTAATACTTTATAAATCATTATGTATTAAGTTTTAGTTCTGTGTTTTATGCCCCTGATTTCCAGTGCAGGTCCGCCTTAACGCCGGCAAGCTCATTACAGATTGATCCTCTGGCGATGTTGTTTTGCGGCGCCTTGATGTGCAGGTTTTGGTGGCGACAGGGGAGTATTTTTGGGGCGGTGGCAAGGACCAGCTTTAGCAGAATGTCCAGGGATCGTACGCCTGCAGGCAGGTTCCATAAGCCGTCGACAGAGACAGTGACAGTCAGGTCTTCTTTGGCAGCTCAGGCGTTATCGATTATGTAGCCTGAGATTTTGCCCTTTCGTGGACCTGGGGTACCATTGGCTGTCATCCTGTAGCTGAGACGTTCGCGCACAGGGCAGCGCCCTGGGCTCTTGCTGCCGGTATCAACCACAACGGTATTCTCTGGTCATGGGGCTGTCTGACAATGTTTCAGGATTTTGTTGTTCCAAATGACCCGAGTCTGGCTTAAAATCGGATAAACATGGCATATTTAAGCCGACTTTAACCGATATCTTTAAAAGTCTCATCAAGTTGATTACTGCAGGGATGTTTCACTGCCCTGAAATAAGTGCCTGGAGGGAATTTATGAGTAAAACCGGCCGCAAACTGCATCCCATTGATATACCTGACTTTGCGTTTGGTAACTGCATCACAAAAGAGGTGTCTGTTCAACAGGGCGAAAGGGCTCCATACTGTTACGGGAACTATGTAATTGGTGAGATGCTGCCAGATTGCAAGATGTATCCTAATGACAACTTCCGTATCCGTCATCCAGACCTGTGGGTTGAGCATTATGGCTTTGAGAACCTGGGTAACTGTGCTTTATCAGCAGGTCTTTTTGCGGTGCTGATGAAAATAGCCAATAACTCAGGCCTGATGGCCTGTGCAAGGGAAGCATTCGGTAAGGAAAAAGCCGACGCTTTCTTTGATATTGCCATGTTCGGCCTGAGTCAGATGGGGGATGATCCTGAGCTGCTTGCCAATTATTCAAAGCTCAGTGCTGTTTTTCTAAAAAGCCATCATGATGCTGCCTGGTTTTCGCAGCTCTTAACTTCAACTGGTGATGATCAGTTTGAAGAGTTTAAAAAGCTGTGGGCAGCTACCACCAGGAGGCTTACTAAAAATAGCAAAATGTGGATTTTATTCCTGCCAGGTACGGGGGACGTCAGCGATTTCAGCTCCCCTGTAAAAGATGGCTCTTGCGGTGGCGGAGGCAGCAAGTCCAGCTCAGAGGCAGACAGGTATTCAGACTACATTATCGTGGCTGTGCAGTCACAGACACTTTTGCCCTTTTACTGGTCAGTAAAAACCGGCGACACCACAGACGAAGAGGCAGTTGAGTCATTAATAAGCTTTCTTAACAGGTCAAAACTGAAAGTGGAGGGAGCCAGTATTGGCCCTGGTATTAACAGCAAGGGGCTGATAAGCATCCTGGATCAGCATTCCATACACTGGGTGAAGCTTCTTACCAGTGACCATGAAATCACCAGAAAGCTCATGGCAAACTACGCTGTCGATCCTGCAGAGTGCAGCGGTTCCATGGATTTTGACGAAGATCTTTCTGCTTTTACCGAGCCTTGCAGACTGTATGATGAGATGGATGAGCTTTCTGCCACCCTGTTCTTCAACTTTGACAGTGCTGCTCAGGATATTGCCGATACCATAGATGCGGTCAACGATGAGTTGGATAATTTATTGTCAGCAATTAAATGTGGCATACAAAATCCTGCTGTTAACCCTGATCTGGCCGACTACATAAATCCTGTCTGTCGTAATGGACGTATGGTTAATGTCGAAGCTGATACTCAATTTCTAAGAAAGCAGCTAATGGAGCATTGCTACAGCGCTGTAGTCTCGTCCGATTGCGATTGCGACGATCCTGAAGATGATTACTTCAGATCCTGTCATTATAAGATTTTCAGTGAGGCACTCTTCGGTCATGGGGTACAAAACCTTCTAAGCCGTCTGAGTGCAGGTAATGATGCGGCTACCGTCAATGCCAGAGTGTTTTGCCTTCTGATTACACATTTTTTTCGCGACATGATTGCAAACACCTCAGGATTAACTGACTGTCCGGTATGGCCTTTGATCAAAATGCTGATGGTACACAGGATTCTTCCCGGCAGAAATGGTGAAAAGCCTGTTATTTATCCTGCTCCGTCAAAAAATGTACTGCTTTACCTTAAGCGTATGAAGGTAACAGACGAGATGATTGAAAAAGTTGGTGCGTTGATGGCAATCCTGGCAGACCACAGGCATATTAAGTTGTACAGTTCTGACGATAATGGTGCCGTCAAGCCAAAGGCTCAGAGCATAAAAGCACCAGCATCGAGCTCCAGGACCAGAAAGACTGTTAAGCCTGATGCTGCCTCAGAGCTTGAGTCCGACGGAGCTGAGGGCAAGGACAACAAGGATGCCGTAAAGCCAAAGGCTCAGGCCCGAAAAGCACCAGCATCGAGCTCCAGGACCAGAAAGACAGCCAAAACAGAGGCCGCCGCAGAGCTTGAGTCTGACGTTACTGAGGGCAAGGACAACAAGGATGCCGTCAAGCCAAAGGCTCCGGCCCTAAAAGCACCAGCACCCAGCTCAAGGACCAGCAAGACTGTTAAACCTGAGGCCGCCTCAGAGCTTGAGTCCGATGGAGCTGAGGGCAAGGACAACAAGGATGCCGTCAAGCCAAAGGCTCCGGCCAAAAGAGCACCAGCATCGGGCACCAGGGCCAGAAAGACTGCCAAAACAGAGGCCGCCGCAGAGCTTGAGTCCGATGGTTCTGAGGGCAAAGACAACAAGGATGCCGTCAAGCCAGAGGCTCAGGCCAGAAAAGCACCAGCATCGGGCACCAGGACCAGAAAGACTGTAAAGCCTGAGTCCGCCGCAGAGCTTGAGTCCGACGGAGCTGAGGGCAAGGACAATAAGGATGCTGTAAAGCCAAAGGCTGCGGCCAGAACAGCAAAGACAACGGGCACCAGGTCCAGAAAGACTGTTAAGACAGAGGATTAGTTTATCACTGGTTTTATAAAGAGGACGCTGGATAACTTGCCGGAGCTTTGCGCATGGCGCAGGAAGCAAAAGCGAGTTGAAAAGCTACCTGTACCAGCTTATGACCTGTACCTGGCCCAGGGAGCTACAGACTGACACTGGCAGTTACGGCAATGGTTCCTGGTACTTCCATGGCCCGGGCTCAGGGGGCATTTGTGCTCTGCTTGAGCCCGGCTGCTCAGGTCTGAGCTGCACAAAGGCAGGTCCTGACACAGGGCTGGGCTGCTAGAGCTGAATTGCCCTGTGTTTTACAGTACGGATATGCAAGAGGCCCGTCATAGTGATATGACGGGCCTCGCTTTATCTGTCAGCTGTGAAGCCTGCTT
The DNA here is from genome assembly GCF_023050955.1 of Anaerobiospirillum sp. NML120511. Taxonomy (NCBI): domain Bacteria; kingdom Pseudomonadati; phylum Pseudomonadota; class Gammaproteobacteria; order Aeromonadales; family Succinivibrionaceae; genus Anaerobiospirillum; species Anaerobiospirillum sp. NML120511. The sequence continues at coordinate 109,549 of NZ_JALKIK010000011.1, read as the reverse complement.
ATTCCTGCAGGTACTCGTACCAGTTGTCGCTGATCTGGCTGCACAGGATAAGGTGGGTCAGCTTGTAGACCTGATGCTCGTTGAACTCGAGGGTGATGAGTTGCTCTTGTTCGAGGGTCTGAATTTCCTTTTCCTGGGTATCTGCCTGCTCAAGCTCAAGGAGGGCTGTTCTCTGCTTGTGAGAGGCGGCGCGGAACATGCGCTTGTCCTTGGAGTTAAGACCACCGTACAGGGCGGCGCTTTCATAAGTTGGTGGCAGAGGGGAGCCTACACCTTCAGGCACATCATCATATTTGTCAGGGACTGTCTCAATATAGCTGTCTGCAGGAGCCTGAGCAGCAGCACTGCCTGATGCGGCTGGTGCAGCTGGTGGTGCGGCACTGTCAGCTGCAGGAGCGGCTGTCTGAGACTGCGTGCTGGCAGCTTCAGCTGAGGCTGCATTTTCGCCCTGGGCAGGGGCGGCACTGTTGTCAGCTGCGTTCTGTCCGTCAGTTGCAGTGGCTCCATCTGCAGCTGCCTTGTCTTCAGGCTGAGCAGCTGCGCCGTCGGCAGGTGCACTGTCAGCTGGAGCGGCATCTGCAGGAGCGGCAGCAGGGTCCTGCGCATCCTTGTTCATGGACTCGCCCTCAGCGTCTTGCGCAGCAGGGGCAGCTGCGGCTTCTGGTGCATTGGCTGGTGCGGTGCTCTGAGCGGCCTTGTTCTCTGGCTGGACTTCCTGTGCCGGTGCGTCTTTAGCGTCAGTCTGGCCACTGGTTTGCTGGGCAGGCTGTGCAGAGTTGGCCGGCTGATCACTTGTGGCACTGTCAGTTGACTGGGCGGCCTGTGCCGGAGCGGAGGCGGCAGCGTCGGCAGTGGCTGCTGCGCCCTCAGGGGCGGCTGGTGCCTCCTGTCCGGTGCCTGTGGCTGCTTCATTGCCGGCATCAGCCTGAGCGGCTGGCTGGGCAGCCTCTGACTGAGCTGCAGCGCTGCCTGATGCTGAGACGGAATTGTCAGCTGCCTGGGCTGAGGCGGCCTGGGCGGCCCTGGCAGCCTCAACTGCCGGAGCAGTGGCAGCGGCTACCGCAGCAAGTTCGTCAATCTGGGCCTGCTCGATGAGGTCGCTAAGACCTTTGGCAAGGCGGGGATGATTGTCTACAGGGGTGTACTGTACCGGGTTGTTCATGACCTCGGCTGATGGTACCTGATGCAGGGCAGCGGTATTGTACACAACGCTCAGTACGTGGGTCTTGGAGGTAATGATGTTGGGGTCGAGATCGTGGGAGCGGGCGTAGGTAATCAGAAAGTCTATGAAGTACTCGGCAAGGTCCTGGCGGGAGAACAGCGGGCGCAGACATTTGACGGCACACAGACCAAGGTAGATGCAGTCCTGCTTAATGCCGTCAATGTTAATCATAAAGTCCAGATTCTTGATGAGATAGCCATAATCAAGGGCAAACTCATAAGTATCACGGCCTATGCTCTCATAGACTGTATCCTTGTCCTCCTGACGGGTCAGGCTGGCCAGCTGGCTGGAGCTGATACAGGCGCCAAGATAGACAAGCAGGGTTTCAAGCTCTTCCTGACGGATAAGGCAGAGGCGGTCGACACTGTTTTCAAAGTAGTAAGAGATATTGTTCTTCTCATGAAAACGGGCCAGCTCCGGATGAACATGGTAAAGGCTGTCTTTGATGTCATCATTTCCCTTAGCCGCACGCAGTGATGACTGACGGGCCGAAAAGTCAGCATTGAAGCTGAGAATGCGGCTGAACAGATCGCCCTGTGTTAACAGATACTGGACATAATAAGGACTCATAGCCATAGCTGGGGTCGCCTTCTGCAGAGTAAAAAAGTACAGTTTTGATAATACGGAGCCAGGACAGTCCTGAGCGGGGCCGCAAATGATGCTGATTTTCCGGCACTTAAGCTGTCAGCATAAGCTTATCTGCAGGAAAAGTGCCCGCAGTTAAAACAAATTCGATTTTAGTCTGAAAACTGCCTGCGTACAGGCAATGTTATCCAGAATGTGAAGTGATGCGGTCAGGGAAATGACCAGAGGGCACATGCAAAGAACAGGCGGCCGACTGACAGTAGCAGCCTGCGACCAGGCAGCCCTCTGACATATGTCAGGTGCTGCCTGGTGCGTCCAGCTGAGCGCATGCATGAGCTGACAGGCGCAGACAGCAACGGCAGCCAGCTGACGGCCCGCATGAGCTGACAGGCGCAGACAGCAACGGCAGCCAGCTGACGGCCCGCATGAGCTGCCAGGCGCGTCCAGCAACGGCAGCCAGCTGACGGCCCGCATGAGCTGCCAGGCGCGTCCAGCAATGGCAGCCAGCTGACGGCCCGCAGGGGCTGCAGGCATGGACAACCAGTCGGTCACATGGTATGGGTAAGTAGCCGGCGCATGCTGGGGCTTTGGAATATGTCCTGTGAGCGGCACTGCACTTACGGATCAAGGTGATTAAGGGCAGATCTACCAGGTATGGGGCTGTCCTCAGGAATGACTGTGCTCAGGGGCGTTTTTTAGGGCAAGGCAGTGTACATGCGTAAATTATGTCAGGCAGTGGGAAATTCTTTGCTCTGAGGTCATGGGAGGGGCTATTTATGTGGTCCTGAGCGTGGTAAACGGGGCAGAATCCGAGAGGTAGCGGTTTTTGCAGCGGGTCAGTAAAAGCTGATTTACAAGGGAAAGGCACAGGTGGGCTGCACGGATTTTTACAGTGATGAGACAGCAATGGCTGAAAAATGGGATCTGTGCAGCTTGTTGCTTTGCCTGGACAGGAATATGATTCAGATTATCATCACGACCTTTTTAGGGTTAAGGTCAGATGAGTGTCAGGAGTATTTGCTCGCAATCAAAACAAAGGGGTGTAGTGTTATGACTACTAAGGAAAAGTCTTCAGATCGCTATGCAAGAATTCGTGATGAGCTTCTGGCAGAGGCCGGAAAGCTCAGGGCTCAGGCAAGGGAGTTCCGTCTCCGTGCTGATGATATTGACAGACGTGCCGATGAGCTGCAGCGCAAGGCTGATGAAATGGGGGCCCGTGCTGACACCACCAGTACCGCGCTTGCTGATGCCGTAAATTACATCAGCAATACTCTCAATGTGCGTTTTTGCGCCGTACCGACAGGTATTGGCGAGAAGCTGATGTCCATCAAGACCATGGATCCGGTATTTCCTCTGTTTAATATCGTCGATAAGGTAGCGAGCCTTGAAGAGTTCGAGAGAGTTCTTGATAAGGCCATGCTTATGCACCAGCATAAGCGCAGTGCGTTGTGATTAGACATTTCCCGGGCAGCTCAGGCTGCCCTTTCTTTTGCCCGCAATCTGCCCATCATGAGCAGCACCGCAGCGGCCGCCAGCATATACGGCGCTGCTGAGGCCTCCAGCTGAGGAGACCTGGCTGAGGCGCCCCGGCTGTAAGTATCCTGGATCTGTTCGCCGGGCAAAGGGGCTCTCAGACAGGGCAGGGTCGCGAAAAGGGGCTGGTGGTCAGAGCAAGGTCGCGAACATGCTGGTGGCCAGAGCCTGACAGAGGCCTGCACTCTCACAGTGGATCAGGGGACATGGCCATGGCAGGCAGGCGGGCAGGTTGGCAGGCGGCCAGCATATTGAACCTGTCTGTTGGGCAAAGCATGAGCTGCCGGACAGGAAGGACGGATGTGCAGGAAGGGGCTGGTTTGCCGGTGCCTGCAGCGTATTTGATGCAGGCCGGGAATGGGGACTTATGCAGCTGCAAGGGCCGCAGGCGGATGGAATTGGGGGCGGGGCGGGCGCTGTGAATGGTGAAAATGACAGAGGGCTGCAAATGCAGCCCCCGGTCTTCTGGTCTTGCCCCTGTCAGTAATAAAGGTGCAGGGTTTATCTGGCCGTTTATTAATAGCCCATTGGCACTACGTACCAGTCGTCGTTGACAAGGCGCATGGAGTAGGTCTTAACCTCGGTGCCGCCACTAATCAGACGGTAGGTTACGCGTACGGAGGCAGTGTTGGAGGTTGAGGCAACAGTCTGCATTTCCAGGTCGCTGTCCGGGGCAATGCCACGGTTGTTATCGCGCATCTGGCGGATAGTGGCCTCAAACTGATGCATGACCAGATTTACCTGGTCGCGGGTCATGGTGCTGGTGTCCACGTATTCCATCATGTCATTCAGACTATGCTTCTGTAAGGCCTCAAGGAAGCTGGTAAGACGGCTCTGAGGGTCATTGCCACAGGCGGTCAGGAAAACAGAAAGGGTCAGAACTGCCAGAGCAGTAAGGGCGGTACGAATGGATTTGAGCACAGTATTAATCCTCAATCAGGCAAAGACAAAGAAATATCCAGCGGTGATCAATCAGCAGGGGAGGCCTCAATAAGACAGGGGCCTGTGATCATGGACTATGGGTTTTTTCTTTACTTTATGACTGCATGGCCACGCAGCAGGATCTGACCTGATGGAAATACCTGACGGCAGGGCACCAGGGTAAGACCTGATGGGAATACCTGACGGCAGGGCACCAGGGTAAGACCTTACGGGGCGCAAAAGAACTGTCATCCTGAGCCTCGTGCTCACAGTGAGCCGGGCACCAACTCATACTCCAGGGATCAATATCTGATATCAGCAGTACCTGATGCCCTCACCATGCTGACGGCATGGCTGCGCCGCTCTTATTGATAAGACAGTATTTGTTCTGTCAGGTGGCTGCGCTTTTACACTGGGACTTGCCGCAACGGACAGTGCCTGTAGACTGCACCTGGGCCGAGGGGCTGATAATGTGGTCACTGATATGCCGGCAGGACGGCAACCTGCAGATCATGTTCTGTACGCCCTTTGAGGCAGTCAGATACATGAGTTGAGGTGTTGAGCGTTGCCGGGAGAAAAACAGATTATGCAGTCTGCCGGGGACAGAGCAAAGCTGTGTGCTTGCCTTGCAGAGGGCAGACAGTGGCATCTGTTACCGGAGCAGGTACTGAAAAAATGCCATATTTCCGGTCTGCAGATGCTGCTCCTTGATACTGATAATCATAGCTGTGCGCCTATTAGAGCACAGTATGTGCAGGTCTGACTTAGAAGTGATGCAAAATATCATTATTGATACATACAATGCTACATTTTTAAGTATGTGTATTGATCAAAAGGCAATGATTTCGAAATCCCTGCAGTTAACAGTATTCACTGGACATTACCAGGTAAATTCCCGCTACCAGCTGCTCAATTTATGCAGCAAGAGCAGCTGCAGCAGGTCACCTGCAAGCCACAGCCTGTCCTTCAATGCACAGCCTCCGCATCGGTAAATGGCCAGGCAGCTTCCCTGGCAGTCACCCTGGTAAGCGGCTGTTACCGGCCCTTACCGTTAACTATTACGCTTGCAGGCCAGCCCGTCAGGGCCAGGAACTCTGCAGGTTCCGCAGCCGCAGCGGCGGCCACAGCGGCGGCCGCAGCCGCAGTCACCGCTGGTACTGCAGCCGGTGCCTCAGCTGCTGCAGCTGCGCTCAGCAAGATGAGCGTAAGGCCAGCAGCTCAAGACAGTCCTGGGCAAGTGCGGGCATGCAGTGATGCTCTGAGCCGGGCTGCAGCAAAGGTCAGCGTCCAGCATAGCTCTTCATAAAGAGGCAGCAGTGAGCAAGGCCATACTTTCCATAAATCAGGGCTGTAAACTTAAGGGCTTTATGGTGCAGTAGTGTGCAGTTACGGAAAGTTATGGGACTTGCTGCAGGGGGCGGCACTGAGCATGGGCTGCAAATTAGTATTGGGCTTAGCCATGGACGTCCGGGGCTTTGGGCATATAATTGCATGGGTAAGCTTCACTGTATTCAGGCCAGCCTGCTCCACCCCGCTCCGGCCTGTCAGCATAAGCCGGCCGTCCTGTTCCCAGGCCAGCCCGCCCCGGCCAGCTCAGACCTGCCCGCTCCGGCGCTGCTCAGGTCCGTCAGCATGAGCCTGCTGTTCTGCATGCCGGTCTGTCAGGAACCGCCCATCAGGCGGCTGTTATGCCAGCGCGCCTGCCGGGGCTGACATAAGCCCCATGCCGGGAGGGACTGTGCCTGGCACAACCAGACCTGGCAGGGCAGCTGTGCCCGGAGCCTGAGAGCTGCAGTGATGCTCAAGTGATATTTTGCCTGCTGAGGATTTACACCCGCCATGTATGCCCTGCATATTTCATCCTTTGTTTTCATAGCCTATGCCCTGGTGTCGCTGGTCCTGCCGATCAAAATCCGCTGGCCTTTACGCCTGCTGCTGGGCGCTGCAGTGGCTTTCTGCGGTCTTAAGTATCTTATCTACAGCTACACAGGCGGTATTCTTGAGCCTCAGATGAGACCTGGCTCCATTGTGATCCATGAGTCTTTGTATGCATCTCTGATGATTGGCGTGCTGCTGGCCATTGCCAAGGATATTGTGCTGCTCTTTCGCTGGATTGCCATAAGCCTGCAGTACATCAAGGGCGGTACGCTGCGTCATGGCCGTATCAGCCTGGTAATTGCCATTATCAGCCTGTCAGTGGGCTTTTTAGGTACCCTTTCACAGTTTAATGTTCCTCAGGTCAAAGAAGAGACCGTTTATATCTCAGGTCTGCCTGCTGAGCTTGATGGCTATCAGATTGTCCAGCTTACCGATCTGCATATCGGCCCTGTGCTCAGGAAGGACTTTTTAAGCGGCGTGGTGGAGCGCACCAATTCCCTAGACCCTGATCTGGTTGTAATCACAGGTGATCTGGTCGATGGTGCCGTAGGGCGCCTCAAGGACGAGTTCACTCCTTTTGCCGCCCTCAGGGCCCGTCATGGCGTACTGGCTGTAACAGGCAATCACGAGTACTATTCAGGCGCCAACTCCTGGGTTAAGACCTGGGAAAAGCTGGGCATTAAGTTCCTCAACAATGAGTCCGTGCTGCTGCGTGCGGGCAATGTCAATCTGCGTGTGGCCGGTGTTCCTGACCCGCGCGGTGTACAGACAGGAGCCGAGCAGCCTGATATTGAAAAGGCCTATGCCAATATCATTGAGTACACCACTGGCAGCTCCACTGCCATTGATGCCCCGACAGCCCGCCCTCTGGAAATCAGCCGTCATGTAGAGACTATCGACGCCAACAGCAGTGGCCAGATTACAGTTGAAGACAAGGCTGCAGAGACAAAGAGCGGCGCTATCAGCTTTATCAACATCTCCAACAGTGCCGGTACCGCTCATGACAGTCCGTCATATGACAGAGACCACTTCATCAGCAACCGTGCTCATGCGACCGTGCTGCTGGCCCATCAGCCAAAGATTGCACAAAATGAAGATCTCAACGCTGATCTGGTACTGACCGGCCATACCCATGGCGGCACCATGTTCTTCCTGAAGCCGTTGATTGCCCGTTACAATGCCGGTTATGTTTCCGGCATGTACAAGCTCGACAGCCGAACTCATCTGTATGTGAGCAATGGCACCGGCATCTGGTCAGGCTTTTCCTGCCGCATACTGGTCCCGGCTGAAATCACCCGTTTTACCCTCAAAAGAGCACTCTGATAAGCCCGGCCTCCGCTTATGCTCCTGAGGCCGCAGGCGGCCTCAGGGACATGGCCTGAGCTGGAGACTATACCGGGCACGTGTCCCAGGCAAGAGCACACAAAGGCATACAAAAGCACCTGTAACAGGTGCTTTTTTGCTTCTGCAGCATGCACCCTGAGCCCTGTGCCCGGGCCAGGGAGCAGGACGTGGCCGGGTTCATGCGTGCCTGAGCTGCTCCTGAGAGCGGTGCCCAGGCCAGGAAGCGGGACGTGGCCTGGGCAGGCGTGCCTGAGCTGCACCTGATAGCGGTCTGGCAGGGCATGGTATGATGCATGCAGTGGCGGGGCTGAGCAGTGATTTTTACTTGAGTGCAAAAAAAGGTAAAATAGATATTTTACTGTCAGAGCCCGACCTGAAGACTGTGAATCAGGTATGGCCTGCTGTCCTGGTTTTTGTTCTACAGGACGCATTGAGGAGCCTGCGGTGACCACAACTGCAAGGCAGGAATAATCTTTAACCAAAATACTGGATTTTAAGAGTTCGCTCTTAAAGTTTTCCCTTCAGCGAGGAACCTATGTCCTATAAGATTCTGTGGTATTCAATGCCCGCCTTACATGACAACAGCAACGGTGCTGCCATCCACAATAAGATTTTGCTGGAGGCTCTGGCTGCCCGTGGCATCCAGGTAAAGGTGCTGAATGCCCTGGTTGCTGACGATCCTCGTGGACTGGAAATCTTCAACCGTATTGGTGCTCAGGTCAACCACGATCCAAAATCCCCTTATCTGCAGTTCACCGACAACAATGTCGAGTACGTAATTGTCAAGACTCAGGGCCGTATCTGCAACGATGTTACCGGCGCTGATCAGGGCAAGATCTTCGATCTCTTTGTTCAGTTCCTTGAGAAGTTCCAGCCAGACGTGCTCATGGGCTACTCAGGTGACATTTTCTCGGCCTACCTGCGTCATGAGGCCCATACCCGTGGCATTCCTGTAGTTTATGCTCTGTGTAACGGCCTGCACCGCTCCTTTGGCTTTGCTGACTGTGATCTGGTCTTTACCCCGTCTCAGGCTACTGCTGCCATGTACCGTGAGTCTGATGATATCGACATCAAGGCCACCGGTCAGTTTATCGATGTTAACAAGGTAGTGGCTCTGGACCGTACCCCTGAGACTGCCAAGTACGTAACCTTTATCAATCCTACCCCTGAAAAGGGCCTGGCAATTTTCGTAAAGATTTCCGAGGTCTTTGCCCGCAAGCACCCTGAGATTCGCTTCCTGGCCGTCAAGAGCGTAGGTGATTACAACCGTATTCTCTCCGGCCTGCACAATGCCGACGGCACTCCATACTTCCAGCCTGGTCAGACCATGCTCACCAATGTTGATGTGGCCGAGCATACTGATGACGTACGCCTCGTTTACAAGGCTACCCGCGTTCTGCTGGCCCCTTCAGTATGGCACGAGGCCTGGGGCTGCGTAGCTACCGAAGCCAACTTCAACAACATTCCTGTTATCGCCTCAAAGAGCGGCGGTCTGCCTGAGGCCGTACGTGAGGGCGGTGTTCTGCTTGACGCCCCTGAGTGCACCCAGAGGGACTACTCCTGCGTTCCAACTGAAGAGGAAGTTGCTCCATGGGTTGAAGCCCTTGAGAATATGCTCCAGGAGGACTGGACTGAGCGCTGCCAGAAGGCTGCCGCTGCCAACTCTCTTGATGCCAGCGTAGACAATCTCATGGTTTACCTTCAGCCACTGCTTGAGCAGGGCCGTGCTCAAAAGAAGCCTCTTGAGAAGTCCTGTTTCTTCTCTGATGCCACCATGCGCAAGCGCAAGGCTTACTATGTAGGTCAGGGCATGGTCATTGACGGTGACCAGTCCGAGCCGGCTGCTGAGGCTCCAAAGCCATCTTCAGTTAAGGAAGCCGCTGCCAACGCTCCGGCTGCCGCCAATGAAAGCGACCCGGCCCCAGCCGCTGCCCCAGCCCCTGACACTAAGGACGAGGCTATTGATGCAGCTGATGAAGCTGCTCAGACCGCTGAAAAGGCACCGGCCAAAAAGCCAGCCTCACGCAGCCGCAGCACTTCAACAAAGAGCTCTGCAAAGTCCTCAACTCGCAGCAGCACCAGGACTGCAGCAGCCAAAACTACTGCCAAAAAGACCACAGGTACTGCAGCAAAGAAGACTGCTGCCAAAAAGCCAGCTGCCAGGAAGACCGAGAGCAAGTCTGAATAGCAGCATCCTCCTGCAGCACCAGCAGCAGCTGCCAGTGCAGCTGCAGCCGCAGTCCTGAGGAACATCAACCGGGCCCCGCCATGCACGCCATGACGGGGCCTGGTTTTTTTTTGGGCGCCTTGCAAAAGCCTGCGCGCACCAGCAGTTCAGCAAAATCGCAGCTGCGCCGCCGGTGGGGCCCAGCGCTCAATGCGTCACGGTATTACCTGACATTAAACAAATAGTGCATGGCATGATTTGAGGCCATGAACTCACACTTAAAGATGGAATGAGGTTATGACCCGTGGTCTGCATATCTGTCAGTGACAGGAGTAGCAGCCTGTTTGAACGCAAGAGAAAGGGGCAAGACAGGCAAAGGGCATGGATAGAGCAAGGTAAAGGGGCGGGAAAGGGAAAGGAAATCGTGGAAAGGAGAACGGGAACAGGAAAGGACTGAACATGCACTTATTGAGCTCATACGTGGCAAGTTGCAGTTAAAAACCAAAACATATAACAGAGCATTAATGAAGTGACCCATGACCAGGATTGAGTTGCGTCCCGGCATGAGTTTCAAACTAACAGCATGCAGTTATCTGATGAGGTTACAAGGATAACTGGCTGCAAGTAATTGAACTGGCGTGGTAGCTGGAAAAGTGTAAGCAGCTGTTAATGCAGAGCATCAGGGCTTGCTGCGGCAGGGTCATGGTTGGTTTAGAGAGCCATACTTAGTGTCGAGGCAGCCAGCTCTGTAATATTATGCGACATATTACACTAATGATAATACTCTGTAATATATTTTATATAGTTTATTGTGCGCAGATATTAGTACAGGCATGGAGTTCATATGGAGGAGCATATGACGCCCTCATAAGCTCTCTGCGGCACAGTTACGGCCCTGCATCAAAGCAGGCGGTCTCTTATCTGATGTGGTTATGCAGTGAGCCATACATACACAGTATGCAGGCAGGCTTAATAATGGAGCCAGTGCAGCGCAGTGCAGTGCAGCACCATCCTTGCTGCAGGCAAGGATAAGGCACTGTCAGCTGCGCTGGCAGGCAGGCCTGCAACAGTACGCTCAGGTTGTGCCGTCTGCAAGCTCAAGATTAATGATGATGGTTGATCTTGAGGGGTAACTGAGATTGCCCGCAGTGATGCATGGCAGGTTTATGTGGCATGCGCAGGGGCAACAGGCAACGCAGCTGGCATGGGCCTCAGGCGGAGACAACCAGCAGGGCAGCAGGCAGGGGAAACAGGCATGGGCAGCAGGACTAGGGCAAAAGGCTGCTTAAGCGCAACTTATTCCTTGCGGTCAGCGCGCGGGGAAGGGGAAATAGCAGCGCAGATAGTTTTGGGGCTGTTGTGCCTGAAGAGGTTGGGCTATTGTCCGTGGTAGGGCGCTGACTGAGGTCGTTGGCTGAGCACTCTGGCCGGGGGTTCTTGCAAGGTGCTCTGGTTTAGTGCCCTGCATATGTGGTTTTGGAAAGTGTGCAGGTGGCTGCCAGGCAGGGCTGGGCATTGCCAGGTTGCAGACAGGATATGGATCGCTCTTGCAGGGCCTGTTTATCAGGATGAGGCAAATTGTTGCCGTGTTTTTGCGGGGGCGGCAAAAGCTTGCCGCTGCAGGCGGCAAGGCTGGTCTGCAGTTTTGAGGAATCAATGGCTGTTGTGGGGTGGAAGCGGGGGCATTTTTGCCTTGAAAGCAGCGTGGATATGGGCTTTTGCCGGGTGGTTGCCCGGAAATGAATCATGGGCAAAGGTAAGATGTCCATAATGGCATGTACTGTGCAAAACAGCTTATGACAGGCTTATTCCCTTTTAAGGCCTGTTAATAAGGAGACAACTATGTCAAGCTCAATTGTTCATTCAATTGCTCCTTCCGATATCAGGGAAAATTGGTGGGATAAGAGTAATAAGCTTGATAGTTTAGCCAATTCACCAGCCAGTGGTGTACTGGGCGTAAACCAGCCTTCTGGTCCGTCCTTCTCTTCCTCTCTGGAAAACATCCTGGCCCGTGCCGAAGAGGTAAGTGCCAGCGACGGTATTAATATGTCCCGCGCTGCACCAACCACCGTAACGGGTGAAGCGGTTACTTTCGAGGAGCTTATCAACTCTGAAAATGCGCAGATAAGAGAATTTGCAGTATTAGATCAACAGCCTTTATCCGCTGACTGGGCTATTCTGAAGAATGCCAATCCGGTAACTCCAGATAATTTCAAAGCTCTCAACGGTTTATCTGACGGCCTCATGCTGTCGCAGCGCTTTGCTAATGCTATCTACGCCGTATAGCTTGATAAACAGTAACTGCTGTTCATAATGCCCCTTAAGGCATAATGTTCAGCTTTGCATATTATGGCCTCAGGCCCTGATATGCCCCGTACAGGCTTTGTCTGTACGTACTGCCCCTATGGCACTGTGTCAGGTGCTGTCCCGTGGCTTATGGCCCGAGGTCTGTCCTGCTCTTTGCCTGCAGGTGCCCGTGCGCCTGTATCAGGTGGCAGATGGTTGCTGCATATCAGCTCATTTACGGCTTGCCTCTCTTGTTTGGCATTGATGCTAACAAGTGATCATAGTTTGGTTCTTCAACTTACCAAGGACAGAAAACTGTTCAAGACAGTAAACTGTTTTGTGGCTTATAAGGTCATGGCCCACGCCAGTGATCCTCAGTGTGCCCGTGCATTAGTGCGCGTATGGCAGCTGCAGTGATTGCGCGGACGGCTTTGAGCAAGCGGTGTTACCCTGTAGTATTCTGCCTGTGCAGATGCGAGGTACGCTGCCCATGCTCTGTGCCCTCTGTATGGTGTCAGGTCTGACTGCAGGTCACCTTGCAGGTTTTTTACTATATTCCTGAACAAGGACAGATCCGTTCGGGCTGTGCGTCATGATTTTCATGTGCCTGCCTGCAAGGACAGCTGTCTTATGGACAGGCATGCAGTAAATGCCGGCTTTAATTTTCGGGATAACTGCGTCCGCAGTCCCTGACAGAGATAAGAGAGCTCTTTTCATCGACAGCAACTGCTGCCATGGCAGAGATCCACCTGTCAGAGGTTATGGAGTAGACTGATCTGACAATACCTGTTCAGCTGTCACAGCTGATTTGAGGTGTGTTTGCACTGCATAAAATGCTTTGCAAAGCAGGTGTGTCCGCAGCATACGGGTATTGAGCCTTTGGGGCCCATGCCTTACGTCCCTGTCATTGTCGCGCAGCTTAAGCTGCATGGTCAGCATTGATCCGTCTATGCGGCCCGGCTCTGACTTGCCCGTTGAAGCTGTCATCGTCTTAAAGCTTTTTTCTGACTTAGTATCAAGACCAGTTTTTTCAGACAGTTCTGGTCCTGCTCATTGACCCTGCATTGAGTACGCCTGCGGTGTACTCCGGTACACTGACTGTTTGTCTAAACAAACTATGTATCGCCGCAAATGCTCTTACTGCGCAGATTAACGTCTGCGCAGCAAGAATACGGCTGCATCCAACAAGGCGCTGCTTTTGCCTGCGGGCAAAAGCGCGCTATCTTGATACGCTCATATCTTTGCTATGGTAGAGATCCTTGCCAGGCTGTTTTTATAACAGAGATATCCTGATAAGGCTCTTTATCCTTTGGTGCCCGGTCAGCATGGCTGCGGCCCCATTACGCATGCCTGCCCCACAGCTGCTCCCACACCGCCCCACATCTGCCAGTCACACCGGCTTACACCTGCCTGCCAGCACTGCCTCACAACTGCCAGCCAGCACCGCCTCACAGCTGCCTGCCAGCACCTCTCCACAGCACAACACACCGTCTTCGGCATTGTGCTTTCCAGATTCTTTTACGAAGCATACGCTCTTACTGCGCCCAAAGTCCGCTCAGCCCCATTTTGCACAGCAGCAGAACAGTGCGCTCAAATTCTGCCCCCCACCCTCCAGACTGAATCTGCCTTGACCGGCACGGCCTTGCCCGCCCCAATCCAGCCTCCGGGTGCGGCGCGATGCGCAGCAGCTGCAAGGCAGCAGCTGCGTGCGTGGTGGCGGACCCATGCTCCATAATGGCTGCCAGGGGACGGCAAATTGCAGCTGTGCTATGCTTGACGGGGAGGCGGCACTGTTGAGTGCCCGGCCATTATTTTCAGGAGTTCATAGACCATGGATTTTAAAGAGCTTTTAGAGCAGCGCTATACCACCAAGTATTATGATTCCAGCCGCAAAGTTGATGAGGATACTGTCACCCGTATTTTAGAGTGTACCCGCCTCACTCCAACTTCTGTAAACAGCCAGCCATACCACTTTTATGTGCTCACCGGTGAGTCTAAGGACAATCTGCGTCCAGCCATCAAAGACTTTAACATGCAGCGCTATGATGGCGCTTCCCATGCTGTTGTAATCACCTGCAAGAGTGAGCTTGATGAGGATCATTTAAAGGCCGTTCTGGAAGCTGAAATAAGGGATGGCCGTCTGCCTGATGCCGAGCTGGTTGCCGCTCAGGACAAGTCCCGTCATTTCTTCAGCAATCTGCACGTGGAAAAGGGCGATTACAACGCATGGACCTGCAAGCAGGCCTATATTGCCTTTGGCACCATGGTCTATGCCGCTGCCGCCTATGGCGTAGACTCAACAGCTCTTGAGGGCATTGATTACGAAAAGTGCGATGAGATTATGCAGCTTGCAGATCGCAAGGAGCAGACCGCTGTTATCGTACTGCTGGGCTACCGCTCAGCTGAGGACTCAAATACCGTCGACAAGCGTCCTAAGTCCCGTCTGAGCCTCGAGCAGCTGGTCACCCGCCTTAATTAATAAAGGCCACGACTAAAGGCCACGAGCCAAAAAGCATACAATCAGCCCGGCTCCACCGGGCCGCCACGCACCGCCGGGCTTCCAGCGATGCTGGGGCCGCTCCAGTCTGGGCTCTGTACGCTCCCGCAGCGTCAGAGCCCGGGATGGGCATTGGAGCAGTTAACATATGGTGGTGGCAAATGGGGGCCAGGGGCTGCAAATGGCCCATGGGTCGGGGCTGATGTTGTCTGGGGATGCCATTCATTTTTGCTGATCGTGCTCACTAAGTGCACTGATTTATACTGGTATAATGGGCCACGACCGCAGCTGCGGTTGTGGCCTTTGCCTTTTTGAGGCCATTTTTCCCTGTCCGGTATCTGCCGGTGTCTGAGTTCAGCACTGTTTCAGTCTGGCGCTGAGCGATATGTTAAGGATCTATCATGAGTGCTGATTTTCTTTCCATCCATCCGGATAATCCCCAGCCACGTTTTATTAAAAACGCCTGCAACATTCTGCGCAACGGCGGTGTAGCCGTCATACCAACCGACTCCTCCTACGCCCTGTGCTGTCTGATGGGCCAGAAGGATGCCATGGAGCGCATTGCCAGAATTCGTCAGATCAGCAAGAACCACAATTTCACCCTGATCTGCCGCGATCTTTCCGAGCTGTCTACTTATGCAAAAGTAGATAACAGTGTTTTCCGCCTGCTCAAGAACAATACTCCAGGAGCCTACACTTTCATTCTGCCGGCCACCAAGGATGTGCCTCGCCGTGTAATGAATGAAAAGCGCCGCACCATTGGCCTGCGTGTTCCTCAGTGCCGCATTCTTGAAGCTCTGCTTGATGAGCTCAATGAGCCGCTGATGAGCTGCTCGCTCATCATGCCTGGTGAGGATATGGCCGAGTCCGATCCTGTCGAAATCAATGACAAGATTGGCACTATTGTCGATGTCATTATCGACGGAGGTGTGCTCAACCCTCAGTCCACAACAGTAATCCGCTTTGAGGATGGTGTACCTGAGATCCGCCGCGTAGGCATTGGCGATCCTTCACCTTTTGAATAGCAGCAGGGCGTCCATAGCCGCAGCCTGACCTGCACCCTGCATATTGCATAGTGCAAAATGCATCAGGCCTCTGGCTGCATCCTGCGGGCTGCCCACTGCAGCAGGCTTCCCTGGCGGCAGCCCCCATGAATCTCATGCGCGCAGCCACCCCCTGGGGCATGCGCGCAGCTATACCGGCCGACATCACTCGTTACCTGTCACTTACGACGGTCAGTGATGTCGGCCGTCTGTTTTTCAGACCGGTCAATTTCTCCACGCCCTACAGCGTCAGGCCGGATCGGCCATGTCAGGGCATACCAGACCAAGACAAGGCCATGCCATCACCAGGCCATGCCATGACAGGTCCCGCTCAGTCCTTATGTGGGCTGATTCCATGGAGCTCATGCTGTTCGGTCAGCCTGCCGTTGTAAGCAAGGCAGTGCCGGGCAAGGCGCTGAGCAGGTCTGCGTATGGCCTGCGCAGGGACTGCGCATGTTTGTGCCGTGGCTGTGGCCGCTGGCAAGCGGCTGCAACGGCCTGCAGGCATGATGATATGCCGCATATATGTAATCATGTATTTATATGGATAACGACAGGCGGGATGGTGGTCATGAGGGCAATGAAATGGCGAAATGTCAGACAGTAAGCCTGCGCTAATAGCTCATTAATACTGTATCTTGCATTGCAATGGTGCTGCTGCCATGGCGCGCAGTGATTTGCATTTTTAAGGTTTGGTGTGTGCCGATGCCTTAAATACAGGCATTGGCAATGAAGCACAGGCAGGTTAGGCCGTTAATAATTACACACAGTTTGTCTGTACATGCTTTTAACTTGTCTACGATTGAACAATCCGGGAATTACACATGGCGGTAAAAGAGCATAAGGAACTTAAGGACAGCAGGCCATCAGGCGCTGCTGACAGCCGTTTTTCTCCGCAAGATGATCCTGCTGCAACTCTCATGAGCGTCGGTGGCAATGGCCAGGCTGACGGCTCTGCCGCACCTGCTGCTCAAGCTGCGCCTGTACAGTCCGCCAGGTCAGGTCGAAAAGCCGCCAGCCGCTCTGACAGTGGTGCCCCGTTTGCTGCCGGCAGCGGCGCCGTCAGAGCCATTGGCCCTGGTGATGAGCGCCCTGAGCTTCCCTATGCCCTCCGACAGACTGCCATCGATACCCTTGCCTGCTTTAATCTGAGCCATCCGGCCGCCAGCCATGACCGGGCATCCCCCGCTGGCGTCAGCGCTGCTGCAGCCAGCGCCGCTGGCAGCGCTATGAGCGCCGCAGCGTGCGCCGGTGGCGAGGGCCCGGACATTATTCGTGCAGCCTGCTCAGGACAGCCGGTACCGGCCGGTCTTACCTGGGCTCTTGCCTTTCTGGCTGCCAAAAACAATATCTACCATTGCCTGAACACAGCCATGCATCTGAGTGGTGTGGACCGTATGGCCAGGGGGCATATTGAGAGCTGGAGTGATGACCTGCACCGTCGTATGGTCCATGGTGCGCTCAACTATGTCTTTGCCCTTGCCTTGCGCCCTGAGGCTGTAGCCCACAGCAAACCTTTCTCCCAGCCATCTGACCACATCTGCGCACCTGACATGGACAGTGAATCTGACTGCTCTTACGAGACAGCCACTGACTATGTGGCTGGCAATGGCGACGGGCATGTGCATGAACATGGACATGGACAGAAGTACCTGCCCGGAGCTGAAGACAGTTGCGAAATGAGTAAGAGCAGCACTCAGGTACAGTATGAAGCCGATCCCGCCAATATGCCTGATGAGCTCGGTGGGGCAGGATGCGCAGGTGTCCGTGCAGGCTGTTGTGCAAGGGCAGGTGCCCATGAAGACGCATGCGCAAGGGCAGGTGCTGGCAGGGCCAGGGTACATCTGCCGTGGCTTGAGCCAGGGCTGATGCAGCTGCCTTGTCCTGATGGCCAGCCTGAACTTGAGGAGCTCCGAAGCTTTATTTTGAGCCCTGTGTTCTCCCATGCCTTCATGGAAATGTTTCCGCACCTGGCGACCTCAGAGCGCAATGACCGCCTGGTGCTGACCAGGGCCATGGTGCCTGTCGATGTACGCGAGGCAGCACGTGAGGACAGTCATTCTGACCTTGAGGATGTCTATTACACTGAGGGCCTGTACATAGCCATTAACAGCGGCTGGCCGGGACTGCCGGTGTATTTTGAGCGGCCTCCTGTTAATGTGCTGCAGCTGCTGTCTGTGCGTGACAACACCTCCCAGCGTGATGTTGATTACAGCCGCTTTTCCGCCTCGCTTGAGGACACCGGCCTGGACGGCCGCAATGCCATTGGCGTCATTCATGACGATGGCAAGGGCATTGCGGCTACCTTAAGACGTATGTTCATGGAGGAGCGTACCTTTATCTGCTCCCTGAAGCTGGCTTCTGGTTCCCTGTCTGAGCACATTATTGAGCGTGCCGAGCGTGAGGGCATACGCTATATGTGCAACCGCCAGGATCTCTTCAATCAGAAGTATCACTATGTGAGCTACCAGGAGCACATGGGCAATGTCGACCGCGCTTTTTACAACGACAGAACTCTGCTGTTGCGCGACGGCCGCATCAGCTACCATGTCTTCTTTGACCCTGTAGTGCGCATGAACCGCTATCTGCGTCTTACTGATTTCTTCCAGGACTGCTCCAACCTCATCAAGAGCGGCAAGAGCCTGAGCCATGAAGACAAAGAGCTGCTTAAAACTCTGACCTCCTACAATGAGGCTCCTTATTTCAAAGGACAGGGCCCGGCCTTTACCGTCAATCAGGATGCTGTAAAGGATTATCTGCGCTATCAGGGCTATATGGTGCTGGTAACCAATGACAATAATGCCTCAGCCAACAAGGTACTGCACCGCTATCTGCTGGCTGTCGAGGTCTCAAGAGCCATGTCCATGTCTCAGGGCGATGACCTGAAAATCATGCTTTCATTCATGGCTCAGGGGCTGCGCAATGAGCTGGTCATGTCAGGCTACCGTGCCCGCACCAGCCGCCTGCCAGTTGAAAACAGCTGCCAGTCCATGGACGCTCTGCGCCGCACCCTCGATACCATTACCCTGACTTACGATGATCAGGGACGCGCAAGGTTTAATGTGCCGGACGAGGCCTCCGACCTGCTGCTGGCTCTGGGCATCCCGGTCCCGCCAGAGCAGTAAGCACAGGCCACCAGGGCAGACCATCATGCCTGAAGTACAGCCAGATGAGCGGCATCATGGTCCCGGCCCTGGCCCTGGCCCAGAGCCAGAGCGTTGGCCATGGCCCGGGGCTTGAGCCTGATAATGGGTACAGACGCAGTCTGCACAAATGATAAAGGGCAACCCTTGGGTTGCCCTTTATCGTTAATGGCTTGCAGCACGTGTCCCTTGCGGCCGGTATTTCCCCTATGAGGGGAACCTCCTGGCAGATTATCTCAATCCCGCCATATTCAGCTTGTCCCTGTATGCCCGGTCTTGCCGGGTAACATAGGATGCGGTTGACTGTCAGGTAAGTACCCGGCTCTGCCAGGAATTATCAGTCTGACAGCCCGGAAGCGGGCTATCCGTGCGTGGCCATAGCCGCAGTTGCCTGTCCTGTCAGTGTGGGAAGCAGGCTCCGGCCTGGGATGGTCGGGTTGCGTGCAGCAGGTCCGGTCCTGAGCAGATGCCGGCACCGTTGTAGAAACTGCAGCGGGAGACAAATACGCGGTGCAGCGGCACCCCTGAGGCTGATGGGCCTGTCAGTACGGCTACGCCCATGGACATGTCGTTATCGACACCTGAGTTGATGAAGGTGCAGTGGCCAATGGCTACCTTGCTGCTCTGTTCCACCACAATGCCCTTGGTGCACGGACCGCAGTTCCACTGGAAGAGCATATTGCTCAGGCTGATTTTCTCGCTGTTGAGCACATGGATATTGCAAAAGGCCGAATTGACCATGGTAATGCCGTTTATGGACACTTTCCGGGAGTCCTGGATCAGCACGTTGCGTACTCGTACCTGACCTGATTTTGCATGCAGCAGTGCTGCACCTGATCCATTGATGGCACCTTCGCCGCAAATCTCGACATTCTGGGAGCCCAGCACGCTGATAAGGCCCGGCGCTGCCTGGATCTGCTCTCCGCCAATATTGGTTGTGATGGACGGATAATCCTCAGGACAGGTGCTGGCAGTGAGCACAGCATCCTTTTCCAGAACCAGACGGATGCGTGAGGTCAGCTTGACGGCCGAAACACGGTAGATACCAGCAGGAATAATCACCTCACAGGCAATCTGAGGATGGGCGGCCGGATATTGTGAGCTCTTGCCGTGACCGGCAGGGCAGTGCCCGCCATGATGAAGCATATGAGAGCCATGGCAGCCCTGCCCATGGCCATGTGGTCCATGTCCAGGCTCGTGCGGGGCATGACCATGAGGTCCATGTCCGTGGCCACGAGGGCATTGGCCGTCTCCATGACCATGACCATGGCTATGGTTGTGACAATGGTCATGAGGGCTATGGTCATGCTCAGGGCCGTGTGCCTCAGGGGATGGAGTTGCGGAGCTGGCAGCTTCGCTTATCAGCTGGGCAAGTCGCTCCTGGTAGAGGGCGGCGTTGATAAGCCCCTCAACTGTATGAGCAAAGGTGCGCGCCTCAAGTATGGCGTCCTGAATGGCATCGGTATCGTCGTGAATGCCGTCACCTACGGCACCAAAGTCCCTGACATTAAAGGAGCGTGATACGGGAATGCGTGGAGCATGAGCGGTGCGGTGATACTCAATGCAGGTAAGCTCGGTACTGATATGGTTACTGTCGACGGTCAGACCCGGTGGGCCTGGCAGCTGTGATCCGTCGGTCTTTGAAGGGCACTTTTCCATAATTTTCCCTGCCTTATAAGTCTGTAATAATCATGCCGGAGGCATGTCATTGCCACCGCCAGGTCATGCCAGGCAGTGCAGACATAAGGATCCGGTGTTCTCTCTGTCTCGTCTGCCTGCAAAGTCCAGCACCATACAATAGAGGCACTGTTTGATTGTCAGGCAGCGTAATAATTTATTCTCTGTAGAGCATCAGCATAACATTAAGCAACAGCAGCTGCTGTGAGTTGTAACACCTTTCAGGCTCAACGATGCAGCAGTTTAACCGCGACATACCCGTGGCTGCCCAGTAAACAGCCCATCCACCAGCACTGTCACCAGCAACAGGTATTGAGATCCCAAACCTCTTCTATGCATTTGCTCAGGCAGCAACATACGCAGTCAGCAGTCATAACTGGTAGGCCGGCCTGGCATGGCTATCAGCCGCACTGACAGGCACGGCAGTATGCATCAGCTGTACGGAACAGCTGGATCAATATCAGTTACGGGACAGCGTAAATAGTGGCAGGGAGTGGCATGGTTCAGAGGGGCAGGGGCGAACACCTGGGTGCTACAGATTGACATTCTGGTATAGGGGGGAGGCTGATGCTCGGGTGGCCGGTGTTACTGATTGGGTGATAGGTATTTTTACAGCCTGTTTTCAGCAAAATGGCATTGTGACGGGAAGTAGGGCTGAGAAAGTGAAATTTAGTCCCTGGATCGCAAAGTTTTCTCAAAACTTAGCCTATAATTAGGGGCGGCCAAATGGGCTGCTGCGTTTTACTTAAGCTGAACCACTTCTCAGGATCGATTTTGATGTTTAATCTGCCAAATCTGCTGACCATATTAAGAGTCTTGCTCATACCAGTGTTCGTGGGATTATTCTATTTCCCATCTACCAAGAGCAACATGATTGCAGCTTTAGTTTTCGTCATTGCTGCCCTGACTGACATGCTTGACGGCTATCTGGCCCGCAAGCTCAAGCAGACCACTAAATTTGGTGCTTTCCTTGATCCTGTGGCAGACAAGATCATGGTATGTACCGCTCTGGTACTGATTGTCGAATACTACAGCGTTCATGTAGGCGATTTTTTCCCTCACATGAATCTGCTGGTCTCCATTCCTGCAATGGTTATTATTGCCCGTGAGATTGTAGTGTCCGCCCTGCGTGAGTGGATGGCTGAAATCGGTCAGCGCGCTCAGGTAGCTGTGAACTGGGTAGGCAAGTGGAAGACCGCCATTCAGATGGCTGCAATTTCTCTGTTGATCTGGCGCCACAACGATCCAATGATTTACGCCGCTATCGGCCTGCTGGGCGTTGCTACCGTACTTACTATCTGGTCCATGATAGTCTATCTCAAGGTCGGTCTGAGCCACATGTCCGAGGAAAGTCAGGCATCAGTTCCTGCCCCGGTCGCAAAGGCTCCAGCCGCACCCGCTGCTCCAGCACCAGCCCCGGCTGCCGACAGCGCCCCTGCAGATTCAGGCTCAGCAAATGAAGGCGCAGAAAAGGCCTGATAACAAAGCTTTTGTCATAAGGCCACAGCAAAAAAGGAACCCACAGGGTTCCTTTTTTTGCTTTTGGTCCAGTAAAGACAGCCTGAACGGCAGCTGCAAGGCACTCAGCCCGGTATGGCCGCAAGGTCATCCCGGCATGCATGCATGCATGCCATAACTCGCGCTCTGGCACAGCTGGCGTCTTGCTGTGCTGGCGTCGGGGGTTAGTACAGGTTTGCAGTAAGGGCAGGCCGTAGTAAGGATCGGCCGTGGCAAGGTGCGGGCATGGACAGGAACTGCCGTGGTCAGTGGCGGCCGTGGGGCTAAATGCAGCGGGCTGGCTTGGGGAGGCCTGCCAGAAGGGCGGCACACTTGGCCGCTCCGTCAGGAAAGAGTACGGCCAGCTTGCGTGAGTTGGCCAGCTCCTCATGCCCCTCTTTTTGCAGTAGCTTGATAAGACCGCGAACAGGTGGGGTAGAGGCATACTGCTGATAGTAGGAGCGCACTGTGTCGATAATGACAATGTGCTCGGCTGTCAGACTGAGTCCTGATTTGGCGGCCATGAAGTCGCGCAGAGCTTCGCTGTAGTCCTCAGGATGCAGCAGGTATCCCTCGTCATCAACCTCTATCTGGCGACCTTCAAATTCCATGTAAGGCATTTCCTCACTCCTGTTTTAAATGAGCAGTCCCTGAAGTCAGCTGATGCTGTGCTCAGAGGTCCTTGCCGACAACTCCATGGCGGCAGCGACCGGGCATCAGTACCTGACAGCTTGCTGCATCACCTCTATGGCGGCGGAGACTGCTCAGAATGGCGTACAGCCTGCTGCAGTCTCCAGCCTGCTTTACCGGGATGAGTCGAAAGTCAGGCGGGCAGCGAGCTTTGCGGGGCTGAAAATAACAGACCCAGGCACAGGGCCTGGGTCCGTTGTGGTCAGTAACTGACGAGATTATCAGTCCTGATGATGGAGCAGGTGGCCCATCTTTTCTTTCTTAACGTGCAGATAGTCTTCGTTGTACTTGTTCTCGCCGTACTCAAGCGGCTCGCGGGCTACAACCTCAATACCGTGCTTGCTGATGTCATCGATCTTGGCCGGATTGTTGGTCATGAGGATAATGCGCTCAAAGCCCATGGCACGCATCATGTCAGCGCAGATGCCATAGGTGCGACCATCGGCCGGGAAGCCCAGCTGGAGATTGGCCTCTACAGTATCAAGACCATTGTCCTGAAGACGGTAGGCGGCAATCTTGTTGAACAGGCCAATGCCACGGCCTTCCTGGCGCATGTACAGCAGAGCACCGCGACCAGTTTCAGAAATCTTGCGCAGAGCAGCCTCGAGCTGGAAGCCGCAGTCACAGCGCAGTGAGCCCAGAGTATCGCCGGTCAGGCACTCAGAGTGAATGCGGGCCAGAACCGGTTCATCGGTGGTCAGATCGCCTGTATAGATAATTGCGTGCTCACGTAACTGGTGGTCCTTGAACACTTTGATTTTAAACATACCGAAACGACTTGGAAGCATGGCGCTTGGGCCCTGCTCAAAGATTTCACTTTCTGCCACGACTAATACCTGAATTGTTAATAGCTTTCAGCAAGAGATACGACCAGGCGTATCTTACTGAATCCCTGGACGGTCCAAAGACCGTTCTGATAATGAGCTGGTATTATACATGAGGGACATTAGTACATGACAGTTATTACCTATTTTTATCATGAGCAAGCCCGTCAGAATCACGCTTGCGCAGCAATAGCCCCTCCTTAAACAGCACTGTTTGAGTGCCCGGCCAGGACTTTTGGTTGACAGCCTGGCAGGCCCCATATCATGGCAAAAGGACCCTCCATGTCCAGGCTTCAGAGCTGTGACCATCCATCGGAAAAGCCTGCCTGTCATGGCATGCCGCCATAATCAGGACTGGCCAGTGCACGCGCCCAGTGACGTATCTGCGCCCAGTGGGGCAACCTGGCAATTCCCTTATCAGCCCACCAGTCAGTACCATGATTTGCCCTCCCGGCAGGACTGACTTCATGGCCTGCAGGGCAGAGCCAGGTATCAATATCCTGTAAACCAGATGCACGTCGGGAGTGATGCTCAATAACAGTACCAGTGCTGCTGGTACGACAAGCTCAGCGCAAGCCCGGCACAAATTCTGGCCACTCATACTGTCATACAGGTCAGGCTGTCACCAGGCAGCAGGCATGCTTACATGTATATATAAATGCATACCTGGCTGCTGCCGGGATGCAATCCAGGGTAACTGCTGGCAGGATCCGGCGATGCCGGGCGTTCCGAAGATGGTCAGGTGACATGCTTGTTGCCGGGATGGGCAGTGCAGGTACGGTCCGATGCACGATTATGGGCGGTACGCGCGGTATGGCCGGGTGGCGCCAGGTGCCAGGCGATCAGCTTTGGCCTCGGAGATTTTACGGTGGCGGGCAAAGGGCGTTAAATGGCCATTTACCGCCGGGAATACGTGGTCTGCATTTTTGCCATGCATGGTGAATGTTGCTAAAATTGACAAGCTTTTTCAGTTGAGGCTGTTTGCCATGGAGCTGAGGAGCATCTCAGGAGGGCGGCTGCCGCCTGAGAATCTTTGTTTATGGATTTATATCAGTACCTGATCTGTTCTCCGGGACGGACAGGCAAGGTCCTGACCTGCTTGAGGCGGGCATTTGGGGCATGGGTTTAAATACCCGTCCATTTATGTCTGTGAGCATCTGAGGTCTGCCTGGTACTGCAAGATACGCCTGAGCCGGTGCAATGTTTACGTTGCCGGCACTGAACAGGGCGCTAAAGGAAGTTAACTTTGGAAAAGGCATTTGTTGTTGCTGTAGACGGTCCAGGCGGTGCTGGCAAGGGTGAGCTCACCCGTCGTCTTGCTAAAACTTTAGGCTATGATCTGCTCGATTCTGGCGCTATTTACCGCGTATTAGCCTATGCTGCCCGCAAGGCCGGTCTGGCCATGTTTGATGAGGAGTCTCTGGTTCAGGAAGCTCAGGTACTCTCATTAAGCTTTGAGGTTCAGGACGATGGTGTGCACGTATTCCTGGGCGATGAGGATGTCTCCCGTGCTATCCGTACCGAAGAGTGCGGTCTCAATGCCAGCAAGGTAGCCCCACACCCACTGGTACGTCAGGCCCTGCTGCAGCGCCAGCGCGACTTCCGCAAGGAGCCAGGTCTTGTTGCTGACGGCCGTGATATGGGCACTGTTGTCTTCCCTGATGCTCAGGTCAAGATCTTCCTCGATGCCTCCCCTGAGGTCCGTGCTCAGCGCCGCAAGCTGCAGCTTGAGCAGGCTGGTAAGGAAGCCGATTACGATCTTATCCTCAAGGAAATCACCGAGCGTGATGAGCGCGACCGCAACCGTCCAGTAGCCCCGCTTAAGGCAGCTGAAGATGCTCTGGTACTCGACTCCACCAACATGAGCATTGAAGAGGTATTCAACGCTGCCATGGACTACATCAGGTCAAAGCAGCAGGCCTGAGCCTCACCTGGTTATTAAGCATTATTGTCCTGACCTCCCTGGGCTCCCACACAAACGATGCGGGACAGCCGCAAGGCAGGCAAGGGGCAAAGCAAAGCACAGCACAGCACAGGGCAGAGCCTCAACAGGCTCTGCCCTGTGCTTTTTTTGAGCTCAGAAGAATGATGTCAGGTTTTATGGCAGGGGGCTGCATGCTGCAGCGCATCACCAGGTGACTTGCGTTTGTCAGTACAGGTGTTCTTTTGTGCTTGTGTGGGGTGCAGGGGCAGGCAGTGGTAGACTGACCTGTGTTTAGCAGCCATATTGCCAGATTCTCTTAGCCAACCCTTATATGTATAGGAGTTGGCTTTTATTTTGTCTGCAAATAATTTTTATGCTTCTGGGGGATTCAGGGGGCAGCATGATAGAATTGGGCTCTATCATTAGGTATGGATATTTGGGGGAACTTATGTACCTGAGGTTGAAGACCAATCGTGGCAGGAAGTACCTGCTTATGATGGAGTCGGTTCATGATCCTGAAACAGGCAAGTGCGTCAAAAGGGTGGTGAAGAGCTATGGCAGGTACGAGAACTTACCTGAGGAGGTAAGAAGAGCATTCGAGGACGAACGAGCTCGCAAGCAGCTCACTGCTGAACTGGAACGTGACTGTCTGAATGCACGGCTGACCATGGCAGCAGAGGCAGCGGTAGAGGCGGCTGATGTTGCTAAGGTTGATGATGATGGCCTGGAGTGTGACGATACCCCCAGGTTAAACGGGGCTTTCGAGCTTCACTACGGCCATCTTGCGCTGAAGCCAGTATGGGAGATGGAACTGGGACTGAAGTACAAGATCAGTTATCTTCAGCAGGCTTATACCGAAATAGAAGCGTTGAGCCTCAATGATCTGCTGTTCTACCTGGCGTCAGTCAAAATTGTCAGACCACAGTCCTACTTGCAGGCAAGCAACATCATAAGTGACTTTATCTACTGCCCATGGAGCTCTGTCAGTCAGAGCGGTTTTGACCATGCACAGGATTTCCTTTATGAGCACGGCAGTCAGCTGCTCAAATATGCAGTTAAAACACATGCAAAGCCCCGGGAAAAACCAGTCAAAACAGCCTTTATCAGCTGTTTTAACATCTGGTTGGAGGCAGCCACTCATGGCAACGCACTGTTTGGCTGCAGCCTGCACGACAGCAGTGACCGGGAAATGATGAGCCATGGCGCCTTCCTTGCTGATGCTTATGCTGATTGCGGCCCGGACAGCTGTGAGGGACTGCCTGTTATTTCAGTGGCTATTGCAGCTGACGAGGAGGGCTTTCCCCTTGATTGCCGCATTTCGCTGGGAACTCCGAACGACCTGGACCTGCTGCCAGAGGCGGTTCAGGCGCTCAAAGATCAATACGGTATCAGCAATTACTGCCTGATTGCAGAGAGCCTCAGCAACGAAGCTCAAGTGGTACGCATGGCCCGCCACAACGATATGGGATTTGTGGTGCCGTTCCATCTGTCCAAGCAAAGTGACGAAGACCGCAGGCAAATGCTGGATCTGTCAGGTTACAAAAACTTCATTCCTGGTGATGACGGCACCTTTGTCCTGGAATCCAATGACAGCAGGATTCAGGAAAATGCCCCCAGATTCAAGGTTTGTGACTACGTTATGAAAGTCAGGTCTGCTGCTGAACCATGCCGGCAATATGGCAGTGAGCTGGCTGGTGCGGCTGAAGTTCCATGCAGGATTGTTTATACATTCTGCCCTCAAAGAAGGGCCAGGGATCTTGCCTTGCTCAATGCGCTCAAGCAAAGTGCAGTCGCGGCAAAGGGGCTAAATGACGAGCGGATTAAAGCCAAAGAGAAAGTTGCGGGCTATGCGGCTTTAGTATTAGGCCACTCAGTCAGAAGCAAACACCAGCCGCTCAGTGATACCGAAGTGCTTGATTCCTGCTACAGGCTTGCCGGTCTTAAGGACAGCTTTAAGCTCATGACAGTGTCATTGTTCCCGGATTCTCCAGACGAAAAGCTTATCCAGAGAATCGAAGCTCACTGCTGCCTGAGCGTGCTTGCCCTGATGATGCTTCGTATTGTCCAGAAACAGTTGCTTCAGAAAGGCCACCGTATGTCTTTATCTGGCATATGTCAGGCACTGGCAGATGCCCGGGTGATACCTGCATCGGTAAGCAATAGCGAAATAAACTTCTTTAATGTCATGAGTCGCTCAGGCGATTATGCGCCGGTGGCGGGAAATTCGGGGACTGGCGAGCCCTTATCCATGCTGGAAACCGCAGATCACGGCGAAGAGATTTCAAGTGGTTATGAGCAGGGCAAGAGGCAGATTAGCAGCGGCGCTCAGACTGTGCTGGATGCGGTCGGACTGGGAGTAATTCCCCGCTATGTTGGATTCAGGCAGCTCAAGAGACTGCTGAAGATTGGCTCATATCCTGACAGCAAGGTCCTTGCAGACGAGCACCAGCAACTCATTAAGCTCCTTGACATGCAACCACCCTTAACAAGAGGAAACAGGAGCTCAGAACTGCCTTTCTGACGAGTATTACTGGCAGTGCCGTGCGAGCAGATAGCGGCCGTCAGTCAACCAAAGAGCAGTACAGCACAGGGCAGAGCCTCAACGGGCTCTGCCCTGTGCTTTAGCTGATGGTAAATAATGCTATAAGCTGTGATCGGGGAGACTGGCAAAGGCCGCAGTTCAGGGCATGCTCTGGCTGGCTGAAGGCTTCCTTCGGGACCATGGCTGTGCGGCCTGGCAGGTATGATCCAGTGCGCTGGTAGGGAAGGAGTGAGTGATGCCCTGAAAAAGGGCATGTTTATGACGTTTTGTGGTCTGTTATGGGGAATAAACGGTACTTTTGAGAGGGCATGGTGTAAGTGGGGCAATTAGCAGGTAAGATACCGGCCAGGCTCGGGCTTATTTATGGCCTTTATTTGAGCTTACTCCTATATGGAAATAATTTGCATCTAATGGCCCTGTACAGGGTGGTGAAAACCTTGATCGGATACTTGATCATTGTTATAATCCGCGATCACTTGTTTACAGTGTCATGGATGATACTAAATTTTAACTACCTCCTTGAAGCAAGAAGCTTTAGGGTGCCTGTGGAATCAATCCTTAATGTCTATTAGTTTTGCCGAACTCCTCGAAGAGTCTTTTAGCCAGAACGAATCCCGTCCAGGTAATACCATCAACGCTCACGTTGTTGCCATCAACGCCGACTTCGTAGTTTTAGACGCCGGTTTAAAGTCCGAGTCTAACATTCCAGTTGAGCAGTTCAAGAACGCCCAGGGCGAGATTGAGGTTGCTGTTGGCGATACCGTTCCAGTTGTTCTTGAGTCCATCGAATCCGGCGACGGCGAGACCATCCTGTCCCGTGAGAAGGCCAAGCGCAATGAAGCCTGGAACAAGCTCGATGAGGCCTACAAGAACAGCGAAGCTGTTACCGGTCTGATCGACGGTAAGGTAAAGGGCGGCTTCACCGTACAGTTAGGCGGTATCCGTGCTTTCTTACCAGGCTCTTTAGTTGATGTTCGTCCAGTACGTGAGACTGCTCACTTAGAGGGCAAGGAGCTTCAGTTCAAGGTTATCAAGCTTGACCAGAAGCGCAACAACGTAGTTGTTTCTCGTCGTGCTGTTATTGAGTCTGAGAACTCTTCCGAGCGTGAGAATGTATTAGCCAACCTGCAGGAAGGCCAGGAGGTTAAGGGTATCGTTAAGAACCTGACCGACTACGGTGCATTCGTTGACCTCGGTGGCGTTGACGGCTTATTACACATTACCGATATGGCCTGGAAGCGTGTTAAGCACCCATCCGAGATCGTTAATGTCGGTGATGAGATTGAGGTTAAGGTTCTTAAGTTTGACCGCGAGCGTCAGCGTGTTTCCTTAGGTCTCAAGCAGTTAGGCGAAGACCCATGGGCCAACATCGCAGGCCGCTTCCCAGTTGGTTCCAACCTCGAGGGTAAGGTTACCAACTTAACCGACTACGGCTGCTTCGTAGAGATCCAGGAAGGTGTTGAGGGTCTGGTTCACGTATCCGAGATGGATTGGACCAACAAGAACATTCACCCATCCAAGGTTGTTTCCGTTGGTGACAACGTAACCGTTAAGGTTCTCGAGATCGACGAGGAGCGTCGTCGTATTTCTCTGGGCTTAAAGCAGTGCAAGCCAAACCCATGGATGGAGTTCGCTGAGGCTCACTCCAAGGGTGACCGTGTAACCGGTAAGATCAAGTCCATCACTGACTTCGGTATCTTCATCGGTCTGGACGGCGGCATTGACGGCCTCGTTCACTTATCTGACATCTCCTGGCAGCAGTCCGGTGAAGAAGCTGTTCGCGACTTCAAGAAGGGCGACGAGATCACCGCTATTGTTCTCCAGGTAGATCCTGATCGTGAGCGTATCTCCCTGGGCTTAAAGCAGATCGCTGAAGATCCGTTTGCTGACTACCTGGCTCAGCACCACAAGGGTTCCCTCGTCACCGGTACCGTTGAAGAGGTTGACGCCCGTGGCGCTACCGTACGTCTGGCTGAGGGCGTAACCGGCTACATCCGTGTTGCCGATATCTCCCGTGACCGCGTCGAAGACGCCTCCACCGTATTAAAGGTAGGCGACTCCGTTGAGGCCAAGTTCATGACCCTCGACCGCAAGACCCGTCAGTTAAGCCTCTCCATCCGTGCCAAGGATGAGGCCGAGGAGAAGGAAGCTTTAGACACCCTGAACGACAAGCAGCAGCAGGAAGCCGCTCCTAACGCTATGGCTGCCGCTTTTGCCGCCGCTCGTGGTGAATAAGCTCACTGTTAGCAGTCAGTCAGTTTTTCTGACCGCCTGTTAAACTGCGAAACTTAACCGTTTCCAAAACCCGGATGGGGATAACCCTGTCCGGGTTTTATTTTGCCCCTTTCCCTCTACAATATTTTCACAGGGCCGCAACGGCCCAAATTTCCCCAAAAACCAGCCTTTAACAAATATCCCCTACACTAAAAGGCCCGGCCATCCATACTCAAAAAAAGTTACTGATAAATTATTTTATAAAGCGTTAATGAACAACAGCCCAGATCCGTCCTCCTGTCTTTATCCCTCGCCACTTTTTACTCTCCATAGCGATTTATAAATCATATCTTCATAGACTTCCTGCCAACTCCATCAGGCACAAATTCATAAACTCACTCAAACACTTACGTAGTCAGTCAGTCAGTCAGTAAGTCACTCATTCAATCACTCATCCTTTAGCTCACACTTATTGACTCTGTCTATCCTCGCCACTAATTTTGTTCAGCTGGTCTACATGCCTAAGCTGAGCAGCGTTGGTGGCTGGTAGACCGGCCTGTTGGTAACGGTGGAGAAGCCGCATGCCTGCCTGCCAGCCTGTTTGTCGGCCTGCAGCAGCAGCGTATGCTGATTGGGTGCATTGCTCTGATTGCTCATGCTGATGCTTCTCTGAGCTAACTCTGCCTGCATCGTGCTCTATAAAATCCTGCACTTCCTAAAGTCAGTAATATCTTACTTACGACTGATAGTGCATACGCAACGCCCCATATACATGCTGTACTGACAGCAAGTCGAGCATCATGGCAGCCCCCTAACCAGTCCCCTGTGCAATCGTTTTCTTGCAGCACGAGCTCATGCACAGGCTCATGCTTTTGGCTGATAAGATCGAGACTGAGCGTCTTATAGCAGGTCATGTAGCTCAACTGCAGTTATGTGCAGATGGATATGCTTTCTGTATGACATACTCTACAAAATATTTTTCAGACTATTATATGGGGTACGAGTGTTGACTGACCATACAGCTGCATTGCGCTTTTGGCTGATGGATGTGCCTGTGAATATCATTATGATGGTTATGATATTCTCACTGTAAAAGGTTTTATAGAGTGTTCTTTATAGCGTAGCCCTGGGTGTTGGCCGTTATACTTTTGGGTAAGGGGGAGAGTTTTTTGATTTTGCGGAAGGAAGCTGGTGTGTGATTTTTTCTGGCTGTACAGTGCAAAGTACTGATTTTCAGTACTGACAGGTGCTGACCCGGGGCGCGCTCACAGCTGTGGTGTGCCGCACAGCATATGTCATAATGGTTAACTGTTGTTATCAGCTCAAACAGGGTGCGCCTTAAAGGGAGGCCGGGGAAGGCGGAAAATTACGATTCAACTGTCGTTTTGACAAATTTTATAGTACAAATGGGCTTAGATTTTTTTGACGCATGAACCGGCCATTGTCTGGCCTGTAAGCCTCATAGAGCCTGGCAGTTGCTGCTGATCGCCAAAAGAAGCTCAACTGAGCTGCCAGGCGTAGCCGTGTGGCCTTGCCACTGTTATTTCTGACAGGGGCTACCTGGCTCACACATTGACAAATCAGGTCTGTCATAAAGGACCTGCCTCAGTTATTTTATGTTCATCCCGGGGGCTGGCTGTCAGCTGCAGCTGCCGGAGACTGCGCTCTGCAATTCAGAGCACCATCAAGCCACACAAATAGGGCCCAGCCATGACCTCATATCAGTCTGAAGATCACAGCAATAACAGCGCAAATTTTGACCAGCCTGGAAGGCAGGGCAGTGCTCCATCGGCCCAGTCCCAGACACCGGCCGCCCGTATGCCATGGGAGTATCAGGTCTGGCAGGGCCAGGGACCGGGCCAGAACCAGGCCGTGCAGCCGCAGTATGCCCAGCCACAGTCTGGCCCTCAATATGATCAGTACACCCAGCCACAGGGCGGCTATGCTCATCCTTACGGCAATGCGCAGAGCAACAGACAGGGTTTTAGCCGTCCTCAGCAGCCTCAGTTAAATGCAGGACAGCCTCAGTATGCCCGGCAGCCAGGGCCGTACGGTCAGCCACCGGCAGCTCAGCAGTCTGGCCAGTATGGTCAGCCACCGGCAGCCTGTTCACAGCCTTATGGCAATACTCACGGGCAGGGGCCGGGCTTTAACAGCCCGCAGCAACAGCCTCAGTTCAATCAGGGTCAGCCTCAGGGCGGATGGCAGCAGCCACCACGACAGCCTCAGATGCCGTACTCACAGGGGCAACAGGGCGCAGCTCAGTACCAGTCTCAGTTCGCTCAGGGACCAGACAGTCTGAGCCGTAATACACAGGGACAGTATCCTCAGGGACAGTATCAGCCTCAGTGGGCACGTAATGCCCCTGACAGAGCCGCTTCCAATGGACAGGGCTACGGACAGGGCAACTTTGGTCAGCAGCCTCCACAGCAGATGCCACCACAGGCAAGGCCTTATCAACAACCTCAGCCCCAACTGCAGACTGCAGTTCCTGCCTGGGGTCATAGTCAGGCACCGGCTGCAGCTGGGCCTGCTGTCATAGCCACACAGGCTCATGCCGACGCTCTTGCAGGTCAGAACGGGGGTTATGGCTATGCTCAGGGCGCCGTTGAGGATCAGGCATGGGCTGGAGAGGAAGAAGCTGCCGAAAGCGGAACTGTTTTAAGCCGCGATGAGGTCAAGCGCATACTGCAGCCTCTGACCACGACAACTCAGCAGCGCATTGAAATTCTGCGTAACAGCCAGGTGCAGGTTCCACATGTTAAATCCTATCTGCAGGGACCATGTGTTCTTAACGATGATGAGCGCCGTGCCCTGCATGAGCTCCTGTTTGCCCAGGTTCTGACAGAAATCGCAGTGAGGGACCTGGCGTCTTCCAGTGGCAGCTCCGCCATAGCTGATACACAGGCAGAGGCTATTGCAGCTGATGCCACAAAGCCAGAATCAGTCGCCGTCGAGGCAGCTGCAGACGAGACAGCTTATGCTTCTGGCGATTCTATTGTATCGAAAGAAGCGGATGTGTCCGGTGCAGCTGATACAGCTGTACAGTCCTGTGCAGATAGAATCGCACAGCCTGTCTCAGTCGCCATGGAGGAAGCCAGTGAGGCTGACAATGCTGCTGATGTACAGGTAGTACATCCCGATGCGCTGGTAACAGATGAAGCTTGTAGTAAGAGTGACGCTGCTGCCGGTGGTGAAGCCACCGCACCGTCGACTGTTGCAGACTACACTCAGCCTGACTCGAGCCTGGTAGACGCTGCCTCATGTGATGCAGGCGCAGCCTCGGGAGAATCTGATGCTGTGATTGTTGCAGACACTGCAGCCGAAAGTGATGCCGTTGAACCGTCCGCTGTTTCAGACTCAGCTCAGCCTGAATCGAGCCTGGTAGAAGCTGCCGCAGGCGATGCAGGCGCAGCCTCGGGCGAATCTGATGCTGTGATTGTTGCAGACACCGCCGCCGCATGCGAAGCAGTCGCACCGTCCACTGTTGCAGACTACACTCAGCCTGACTCGATCCTGGTAGAAGCTGCTTCATGTGAGGCTGGCGCGGCCTCGGGCGAATCTGATGCTGTGAGTGTTGCAGATGACGCTGCAGAAGGTGAAGCAGCCGCACCGTCCGCTGTTGCAGACTCCACTCAGCCTGACTCGAGCCTGGTGGAAGCTGCTGCTGTCGAAGGTGGTGACTCCTCTGGCAACGCCTGTTCCATGAGCACTGCAGATACCGCCGTCGCATGCGAAGCCGCCGCACCGTCCGCTGTTGCATACTCCACTAATCCTGACTCGAGCCTGGTAGAGGCTGCCTCATGTGAGGCAGGCGCAGCCTCGGGCGAATCTGATGCGGTGAGTGTTGCAGACACTGCAGCCGAAGGTGATGCCGTTGAACCGTCCGCTGTTGCAGACTCCGTTTTGCCAGATTCAGGACTGGTGGAAGCTGCCTCATGTGAGGCAGACGCAGCCTCGGGCGAATCCGATGCTGTGAGTGTTGCAGATGACGCTGCAGAAGGTGAAGCCGCCGTACCGACCGCTGTTGCAGATTCCGCTTTGACAGACAGTGGGTCACTGGAGGCTGTGGCTGGTGGGGACGATGAGGTGGGCAGGCGCGTGGCTGAGACTGTGGCCTGCCTTGCTGTGGCCGGGCAGTGGTCTGAGTACAGCTATGGTGCCTATTGCGAGCATATGCGCAGCAAGGGACTTGCCCCTTTTTCGGAGGCTGAGCTGATTCGTGCCTGGGTGCATGCTGTCTTTGCCCCTGAGGGCCTGCTCAGTCGCTGTATTGAGGGCTACAGCTGCTCTGAGCAGCAGTATGAGCTGGCTCAGAAAATGGCTGCACTTGCTTATGAGCGCAGGGGCGCAGTGGTGCTGGTGCAGGGGGCATATACAGGCAGTGATGACCTGGAGCTGATGCTGCCTGTGATGCTGGCCGGCAGAAATGTCATGATTGCATCGGCCTCAGTCGAGCTGCAGAACATGATTGTCAGACAGTTCCTGCCTTTTGTGCTGGGCCGCTGCGGTCTTAACCAATGGAAAACTATCAGTCTGCAGACTCACTCAAGATATCTGTGCCGTCACATGATTGATACCAGGTATCCAAAGTTTGTCAAAGGCTCCCTGCCTTCAGCTTTCAAAATGGCACCTGCCTTACTGCACCTGTATCACGAGATCAGGAGATTTGCCGCCGAGGCCGGCAGTCGTGACGGCGATCTGCGCGATGGCGGTTTTGGTGAGTACAACTGTGAGCTCAATGATCGCATTGCTGACTGGTCCACCTCTTACATCACAGAGTGTCGCAGCTGCCACTGCCAGTATCGTGCTGCCCGCAGTGAGGCTGCCGCCAGTACTGTAGAGCAGGTAAGGTATGCCCTTGGTGAATTTGAAAAGCAGTATGGTGTCGGCAGCCGTGAGTATGAGAGCAGATGGCATCAGCTCATGCGTGTCTCTGGAAAGGTATGCGATCTCAGCGGCTGCTTTGTCTATGCTGCCCGTGATTTTGCAAAGCAGGCTGATGCCGTGGGTGTCAGTCACTATATGTTCTTTGATGCCTGCAGACAGGCCAGCCCTCCGGGCCATCCTGATGGTGAGCTGCCACTGCCTGATGTGCTGCTCATTGAAGAGGCTGACATCATTATCGAGAGCATCAGAAAATCACTGCGTCAGGAAATAAAATCCAATCATTTTGGAGAGCTGGCCCGCCTGGTACCGAAAATTCTTACTGCCCTGAAAAAGGCCCGCAAGGCACCTCAGGTCGAGCAGCTCATTGCAGATACAACTCAGTATCAGCGTATTGAAAACTGCTTTAAGACAGCCAATCACTGTGTCTGGCTCATAAGAACCTTTGCCCGTGTCATGGGGGCAGGGCCATGGCCGCTGCATGCTTTCAAGTACCAGCACCGTCTGTGGCAGTCACCATACCAGCTCATGGGCCATGAGCTGCTCAGCGAGTACTCTCTGGGCATACTGCCGCCTGACAGCCAGTTCAGGCTCATGGTCGAAAAGATGCGCGCAGCCAGTCCTGAGCTAAGGCTCAAGGTGCCAGGCTTTACTTCCTATGGCCAGAGAAACATCTGGTTTGAGAACCTGAGCGCTCATTATCAGCAGACCCTGGCACAGCACTGTCAGCAGCTGGGTGTGAGCCTGTATGAGGGCCGTCCTGAAATTGCCCGTTACGATGCCATGGCAGATGTGATGTGCAATGAGCAGGGCCAGGCTCTGGTCGATCCGATTTTCAGAGCCCTGATGAGTGATTTGTACCGCAATTTACGCGAGGGTATGCGCATTCTTGAGCATCTTGAGAGGCATATTACCGGCCTTCAGGGCACTCATGACATTGAGCGCCTTGAGCTTGCTACGGCCCTGAGTGATGCCTTAAAGGCCGTCAGGGCTGTCAGCGATGGTCTGCCTGAAGCTCTGACCACCATTGCCGACATCATGAACGCTGACTTCAATGTCAAAGGAGAGGCTGTGTGGAACGCTGCAGCCACGGTAACACCGCGTGGCAGCACGGCCGTGCTTGCTCTGACTCCTTTTGATATCAGCAACGAGCTCAACGGACTTTTTGAGGCCATAACCTCAGCCGGTACCTCAGTGGTGCTCAAAACTGACAGCCTGAGCTCCCCTGAGGAGACCCATGAGGCTCTGAAAGATTTGGGCCTTGCCCCTGACAATATCGAGCTGGTCATGCTCAGCGACAGCATGGAGCTGCGCCAGCGCGCTATGGTATATCTGTCAGACTGCCAGGGTTCAGCCCCTGATGCCGCTGATGCCGCTACAGCGTATGGTGCCGGTGCAGCGTCTGAGGGCGCAGTACCGGCAGCTGCACAGGAGCGGGCTGCGTCTGGTGCCGGTGCATGGGCTGGCTCCGAGGCTGGAGCTGTTGTGGCTGAGGGACCTGGTGGGGGCAGTCAGGCTTATCTGAGCTGGGAGGTGCTTGCCGGGGAGCTGGGGCGTTTGCGTGAGCTTTTTGAGTCCAGTGCCGGTGGCATTGAGGTGGTGCTTAATGACCCGCTTCATATGAAACGCTGTGCTGCCTGGTTCAATGAGCTCTTTAAGGGCTCCAGATCCGTCATTGTCCAGAGTGAGGCGCCTTATGCTGAAATTGCACAGCGCCTTAAGGACGACAGCAATGCTGTGCTCATCAGTGACAGCTCGCTGCGCCAGCTGCTGCATAAGGCAGGTGTCGGCACCTGCTGGCATGACGGTCATAAATGGGCGCCATCTCTGGTGCTTATGGCCGGGCTTGCTCTACCTGATCTCTCTGATCCTTACTATGATGCCCTTTATCATCATCTAAACCTCAGGCAGTCAGGTCTGTGGGAGCAGCAGGTGGCTCTGCCTTTTGCCCGCCGTGCTGTGCATTGTGCGCTTAACAGCCTGATGCGCTCAGGTCATGAGCATACAGCTCTGATTATTGCAGATCCGGCCATTCACAATGGTGCCATGGGCCAGCAGATAAGCGCTGCCCTCAGGCAGGACTGGACTGTCACCGGCTGTTTTGCTGAAGTAAGGAGCTTTCTGGCAGGCTAATACTTCGGGCGCCGGCTGAAGCAACAGCATACCGGCGCGGTCCTGCCTGTGCAGCGCCGCTCAGGACGCCGCACGCTGCGCGCAGCCGTGCTGCTGTGCGCTGCGGGCAGCTGTGCGGCTGCTGCGATATTTGCGTGGCGACATGATCACCATCATGAAAGAGCCTGCCGACATGGAGGTGGCAGATGATTAAGGAACGTATCCCCATTACAGGTGAGCTTAAGGATAAAGTGCAGACCCTGATGAAATATGCCGGCTGGCACGAGGACCGCAGGGTTGATATTTCTGCTGCTGAGCAGTATTACGCCCGGCGGGGCATGCCCATGATGAAGAGCACAGCCAGATTCTATCGTCGATACTTTGGGCTGTGCCCGCAATGGTACCTTGAGGTCAGGAAGACCACTCATGCGGCCGATTTCTGGTTTGCACTCTTTCCTTATATGGTCGACTCCATAAAGGACAGTTTTCAGGATGAAATGTTTGCCAGTATGGCAGGTGAGGACCTCAGGATAATCGAGTCCTGTGCCGGTATGCCATGCCAGCCTGTAGGCCATATAGGCTATTACTATCCGGCTGAGGTATGGATAAGCGAGCACGGCAAACTGCTGGCACGCTGGGAGTATCAGGATGAGACAGAGATTTTTGATTCTGTCTTTGATTTGATTGAGCGTGAGCTGCGTACCTGCAAATTTGACTCGGCAGCCATGAAAAGCCTCAGGGCATTCGACGCCAGGTCATAAGTGCCTGTCAGGCGCGACTGTGCCGTAAGCGCTGCGCAGGCCGGGCTGACCGCGCAGCGGGCGGGGCGGCGGCCAGTGCAGCGGGCTTACCATCAGGCTGTAAGGAGATGTTTATGCTGGCAAGAGCCGGTGATGTTTATACTGTCTATAACGAAAAGTATGGTGTCTGGACGGCCTGTCAGATTACGGCCGTAGTGCCGGCTGACCACCTGAGTTCTGATGATCAGGCTGTGGTTCTGACTTATGACTGGGTGGGGGACAGGGGCCTTGAGCCAGGGCAGATTGATAAGCTGCAGGCGCTTTACTATGACTTTTATTACTGGAAAGGGGAGCTCTGTCTGCTCAATGTTCCTGTGCAGGTACCGGGCGATTATATTCTGGTCGGTCAGGTAAAGCCTCTGGAGCATGAGCGCTGCAAGAGTTACGGCTTCTGGGACCGGGGTTACTATGCCTGTCGTCAGCATTTATGGCGTCAGATACCTGATGAGCAGCGTAAGTCCTTTAAGGCAGCCATGTCAGATACAGGTGTTATTGAGCTCAATGGCCGCCAGGTCCAGGCTGCCACCAGGCGCGTCAACGATGAGGTTGAGTCATTTGACTCGGCTCTGGAGCTCAGGGCTCTGCCCTGTGTGTACTCACTTGAGTGTCACCGCTGGCACCCTGATCTGATTGAGTTTTTGCAGAGCAATCCTTTTATCACTCAACTTACGCTGATAAATCATGGCCAGAGAACTCTTGATCTGCGTGGTACGGCTATTACCAGCCTGATGCTGGACATGAACGGACTTGAGCAGCTGTGGACAGGCGAGCGTACTGAGGAGCTGCAGTTCCAGCAAAAAGAGGAAGACCACTGTACTGTTCATGCTCACGACAGTGGTGCCAGGCTGCAGCTGAGCTTTATTGCGCGCTGCCGCCCTCATCCTGAGCTGTTGGCGCTGCAGAGCCTGCATGGCAGCCATATTGATGATTTTGATATTGCGGCCCTGCCTGAGGTCTATCCTGAACTTAAAGAACTCAGACTGTGGGGCGCCCCGGGGCGCCTGCGCGGCATGGACAGTCTGCACAGGTTAAAAGCTCTGCAGAGATTTTCCACTTATGATCTCTTTGGTTTTGAAGCTGATGATGTGCCCCGTCCTGACAGCTGCACTGAGCTTAACTGGCTGTGGATGACCAGTCTGCCCGCCGAGGCGGCCCGTGAGGTCAAAAAGCTGTGGAAAGGACGCAGCGATGTCGACCTGAAAATCACTCAGCCACGTAAGGAGGAGTGGCTGGCGCAGAACCTTGATAATCCTCTGCGCAGCTGGGACGGCTGCGAGCATATCCCGGCCAGAGCAGCCCAAAAAGCGGCCCGGCAGTACCGCAAAACCAGGTCAGAGCTCATCAAACTTGCCGCCAGTGCTGCAGCTGCCCGGGGCGCAGATGATGAGCACGAGCAAATCAGGGAGCTTACTGATAAGGCCCTTGCAGCTGTCAGCGCCTATACTGAAACTTTCAACAGAATGGATTTTATTGAAACTGAACAGCGCGAAGAGGTCTATATGGCTCTTAAGGAAATACTCAACAGCATGGCTCAGGGCGGCTTTGACCGCGATGCCCTGCTTGAGCACTTTGAGCAGCTGCGCGACTTTTAACCGTCCCCGTCCCCCTTACATGGCCCCGGCCCCGAACAGGCCTCAGCCTCGGCCTCAGTAGGGCCAAAGGCCTTGCCCGGATAGCCGGGCTGCCTTTTGATGGCGCTGGAAGAGCGCTGTGGGGCAGGACGTGAGAGTGCGCTCAGGGATTGAACAAATTGATATTGCCACTGGGGCGCGCCTCAGTTATTGTACCTTGTGAGATTTTTCTCAGGTTGCCCGCTGTAACAGGTGGAGCATGGCCCGGACAAGCAACAGAGAGTCATCATGGTCCAGGAAAACAGAAACAGAAAGACAGCCGCCAGTCTTAAGGACTTTGACCAGGCATCTTTTGACTCCCGCATGAATGATATTTTCAGGGAAAATCCCCT
Source organism: Anaerobiospirillum sp. NML120511 (assembly GCF_023050955.1). NCBI lineage: Bacteria > Pseudomonadati > Pseudomonadota > Gammaproteobacteria > Aeromonadales > Succinivibrionaceae > Anaerobiospirillum > Anaerobiospirillum sp. NML120511. The sequence continues at coordinate 69,800 of NZ_JALKIK010000011.1, read as the reverse complement.
GGGCTATGGCTTTGCTTCCACCGCAGGTGACGGCGCTGGCAGCCTTTACAGACCTGGTGCTGCAGCTGCATCTGCTGCCGCTTCAGTTCCGGCCGCCGCAGCTGCTCCTGCCCCGGCCGCCCCTCAGGGCCTGTATGCAGCAGATCAGCAGCTCTGCCAGCTGCCGAACCAGAAGCCTCAGGCCCTGACAGACTTTCAGATGCAGGAGCAGCAAGGCAGGCAGGTGTTTGAGTCCGGGCAGATAATGGATCAGCAGGCCGGGCACAGTCACGGGCACTATGGCTGTGCATCTGGCCGGCACGCCATGGTGCCGCCACAGTCGATCCAGCCTCCGCAGGCTGATCCGGGTGCTCAGCCATGGGCCCCTGATAACAGTCTGCAACCTGGCATGCAGGGGGCACATACTCACAGTGGAGTTCCGGGCATGGCAACTGCAGCGGCCGCTGCCGCAGCAGCTGCCGCAGGCGCGGCCAGTGCCGGCGGTGGAGCAAACCCATGGGGCAGTGCCGCTCCATCAGTGATGCCAGGTCAGGGCTGTCTTATTAGTGATGAGTCTGAGGGTATGGACCGTGCGGCACTGGCAGCTCAGGCTGAGCAGGTGGCTGTCATGGCGGCAGCTGCTGATGCTGCCGGTGCATATCGTGTCAGCCGGAACCACAACCGTGAGGCCATGAGGCTTTCCATGCCATCCTCGCAGCCGCCCCGCTCCATGAGCATGGATGAGTTCTTAAATCAGAGCCAGCACCATAACTCCTGGATAAACACCATACCTGAGCGGCACAGTGCTGGCAGTGGTGCTAATGCTGGCGCAGCTGATGCTGCGACGGCTGCAGCCGCCGTCGCCCGTAGGGCTGGTGGGGCCGGTGCTGTGGCGCCTGGTCATGCCGGGGCATTAAGCGCAGCTGACGCGGCTGCGGCTGCATCCTCCGCAGCCCGTAGGGCTGGTGGGGCCGGTGCTGTGGCGCCTGGTCATGCCGGGGCATTAAGTGCCCCTGAGCCGGCCATTACAGTCAGTGATACTGACAGCGATTATCCAGTCATGGCAGGTCTGCCGCTGCCTGATCTGCAAGATCAGCAGATCGCTGGCTTGAGCATGACCGACGGACAGATCAATTACTATGCTCCTGGTCAGAGTGCTGCAGGCATGCAGCAAGGACCTGCCGACCATGCTGCTCAGTCAGCCATGACGGGGCATGGGGCTGCGGCAGCCGCTGCAGCTGCTGCAGCTGCAGCCTGTACCCACTATGGCGCAGCTGCCGGCAACTTCGGTAATGAGGCCGGAGCTGCCATGTTCAAAAGCATGGCAGGGGAGCCGGATACTCAGGCTGCTCAGGTTCAAACTGCTCAGGCCCTGGCGGCCCGGCTGGCTGCCGCTCAAAATGGCATGTCCTCTCAGGTCCCTGCAGTAGACCCGGCTCAGGGACAGTTTGCTGTGCCGGTCAGGCCAGCTGCCCAGCCAGCCTGGGCTTCGACAGCTGTGCCACCATCGTCAGCCCCATCATATGCTCAGCTTCATGGCAGTGGTCAGTATCAGGATCAGGCGGGGCTTGAGTATCATACTCAGGCGCGGCTTGAGTATCAGGCTCAGCCCCAGACCCAGTCTCAGGAGCACGTACATTCGGCTGTGCCGGGCAGGGCAGCTGCGCACACTTCTTTGCTTTCACCTGCGCAAGCTGCGTCATCTTCGTCCTTTCCTTCATATGCCCATCTTCAGGGAGGTGGCCAGTATCTTGAGCCAGCTCAGGGGCCGTCTGCCTTTCCTGAGGCAGGCGCGCATGCTGTGGGAGGCCAGTCTGACGGCCAGTCTGACGGCCAGGATCAGGGCGGAGCGCTTTATCTTGATGGCTATGCCAGTACTGTGACCGCCCGTACTTTTGGTATTGCCGCTCAGAGTATAGCTGCAGGGGCGGGCGCCGGGGCTGATGCCTTTGATGCGGGCGCCGGGGCTGCAGAACAGGTATACTATGGGGCCCGGCCTGATACAGCCATGGTTCCGGGCATCAGAGATCAGGTCCACAATGGCGCGGACACATCATCGTTCAATCATCCTGATATGGCTGCAGGCATGGGAGGCGCTGACGGTGCAGCCGCCACTGCCGGCCCGGCCGGAGCAGCCAGAGCGGCTCAGGGGGCTTATGAGGCCTACGCCGGTGCCTATGGCAATGACGGTGTATGTGCCGACGCCAGTGTCGACGTCGACTCCGGTGCATATGCCGGTCCCGACGTCGGTACGGTGCAGCCATGTAACTTTGTGCCTGACAGGGCATGCGTTGATGAGGGCGCTAAGGCCCTTAATGCTGTGGACACATTGTCCAGCCAGACCATGTCCTTTGGGGCAGCCTCAGATGACAGAGGCGCTGCTGTCATGCAGACGGCCACGCAGCTGTGTGACAGTTTCAATGCCGCTGAGCAGGCTAATGCGTCTGAGCTGGCCAATGTGGCTGTCAGTCACTGTCAGGATCAGTGGGGCACAGGTGCAGCTGCCGCTGATGATGCTGGTGGCGGGGCGGGCGGCTATGGCGCCGGAGCTGAGCCTGATGCTTCGGCTGATGCTGCAGCTGCAGCTGCAGCTGCCGCTGCCGCTGAGGCAGAGGCTGCGGGGCTGCCATGGCTGCGTGCCCGCAGGGGCACGGGCTGGGCTCAGAGCGCCATGGGCTGGTTTGATGAGGCCGATGCCCATGTTGAAGCTCTGGACGACCCGTTTGCCAGGGCGCCGGGCAGCGCAGCTGACGGCGCGGGCAATCCTGACCTTGATGGCGGTTATGACCATGGAGATCAGGATGGGGCAGGAAGCATGGCTGACGCTATGGCCCCTGCCACAGCCCAGGCTCCCGCCATGGCTGCGGCTGAGGCCGGAGCCGGGCGGAGCCGGGGCTATATCAGGGATGCTGTCCGGCAGGCCCTTGAGAGCATGAATGATATGAGTACAGGAGATAAGCAGGTGGATGGGGTCAATATTACCAGGGGCATGGAGGCTGCAGGCAATGATGTCTTAAAGCAGCGTACTTTCCGCTCCATAGAAATTATCAAAGATCTGGGCATGATTACTGATGACACTGTCTATTCAGCCTACTGTCAGCTCATGCACAAGTCAGGTCTTGATCCTCTGACCCGCTTCCAGCTCATTTCCATCAATGTCATGGCCTTCTTCAAGGAAGGCGGTCTGCTGTCCAGCTATATAGACAATTACAATCCCCGCCAGGGTCAGATTGACTTTGCCACCGCAGTAACCAGCATGCAAAGCCGCAACGGCTTTCTGGTAGTTGAGGCCGGAACAGGAACGGGCAAGACCTTCTCCTATCTGGTGCCGCCAATTCTGGGCGGTCTTAAGGTCATGGTTTCAACCCGCACCAAGGCCCTGCAGGATCAGCTCATTTCCAAGGATATCCCGGCCCTTTTTGACATGCTGGGCAAGGATCATCTCCATGCCATCAGTCTCAAGGGCCAGAGCAATTACATCTGCCGCTATCTGCTTGACGGCCACGGCCGCAACTATATTAACAGCCGTGATTATGAGCGTATTTCCTCATATGTGGACGAATGCACTGACTCCATGGACAGATCACCTCGTAATGCAAAGTTTGGTGAGATTAACTTTGCGGTTAAGGATCGTGACCGTCCTTTCATGGCCTGTGATTACCGTCAGTGCCGTGAGATGTCCGCTACCTGCCCTTATGCCTCCAACCGCCGCGAATTTTTAAATCAGCTCTCTGAGGCTGCACATTATGAGCACAGTGCTTATGGCAACAGCTCAGATGATGAAGAGAGCAAGATTTCTCTTAAGAATATCGATATCAAATCCCTGCCTGATATTGACGGATCACACTGTTTTTCCTTTGCCGCCCGTCAGGAGGCCCGCAAGCGCGATGTGGCCGTAATCAACCACTCGCTGTTCTTTGCGGCTCTGCAAAATCCGGCCGGCTTTGGTGAGCTGGGCTCAAGTCTGCCTCTGCCTGATGTACTGGTCTTTGACGAGGCTCATACTCTTGCAGAGGTGGGCCGTGAGTTCTTCAGTCGCAGCATTTCCCATGAGGGCATTATTAACCTGGTGGAAAAGGCTCATAAGGCCTTTGAAAATACCAGTACTACCATAGGATCAAGTGATCTTGGTACAGCTCTGACCCGTCTTGCCTATCTGTCCAATATCATTAACAATGCCCTGATGCTCATGCCTGAGGGCCGTAACTCTGTTACCCGCATCAAATACCATCACCGCCTCTATCCATCTCCTTTCCAGCTGCTCGGTGCTGACCTCTGTGCTCCTCTGACCTTATCAGTGCTGCCTGAGGATTCTGCCTTTGTCAAAATGGTCAAAGAGGCCCGTGCCCGGGGCAGTGCCGCAGGAGAGGGTATTGATGCCCAGAGCGAGGAGCTCATTGATGACAGCCTGAATATGGACAAGCTGGGCACACGCACTGAAAAGCAGTTTGCTGTAAAACTGGGTGTTCTTTATGAAAAGCGTCGTGCTGACTGGAATCGCATGACAGGATTACATACCAGCAGCAAGGACTCTATGGACTATGAAAATGCCGTAGATGAGCTTAAGGATGTAATCTTTGATGCCAGGGGACGTCCGGAAATTGATCCTTACTTCCGCGCCCTGATGATTGATATGCTCATATTGACCCGTGAGTGCAGAAGCAAGTTCGATAAATTCAAGGAAGTCAATGAGTCTGAGATCGAACCGCTGATTGAGCAGTGTGAGGAAATGGAGCAGTTCATTGCTGACTTCATGACCACCGATCGCGACAAGAGCGGTGCTGTTACCTGGGACAATGCCGGCTGGGTTGAATGTGAGGGTGACCGCCGCTCCCTCGTGGTCTGTCCGGTGGAGATTGGTTCCTATCTGGGCGCTGCCCTGCGCAAACTGCGTGATCTGGGCACCACTGTGATCTTTACCTCAGCTACCATTACTGTGGAAAAGACCTTTAACAAGTTCTGTTACGACATTGGTCTGGGGCTTGATGAAGTAGCCTGCAAGATTGTGCAGTCTCCTTTTGACTATGCCAGCAATTCCTGCATTCTGCGCTCGGCTGACTTCCCGGCCATCAATGCCAGAAACCGTATCAGTGATGGCCTTGAAATGATTGACAGGCTTATCAAAGCCTCACCTGGCGGTGTCTTTATCCTGACCACCAGCAATTATGCCATCAAGGAAGCCTGGGAGTGGGTAAACTCACGCTATGGCCGCAGCCGCAAGGTGTTAAAACAGGGTGATGGCAATATAGGCACATTAATGAAGCAGTTCAGAGAGGACGGCCATGCCATTCTTATCGGCACCTCATCCTTCTGGGAAGGAGTGGACGTACCGGGCAATGCCCTTACTCTGGTTATTATCGACAAGCTGCCATTCAAGCAGGTAGCCGATCCTGTGCTCCAGGCCCGCCGCTACCGCATGGAGCTGCGCACCGGAGGTAACTTCTTCAGCGATGTCCAGGTGCCTGAGACCATTATTACCCTGCGTCAGGGCGCCGGCCGCCTGATCCGTAATGAAAGCGACACGGGCGTACTGGTACTGCTCGACCCACGTGCCGCAAAGTCAGGCTACGCAGGCAGAGTTATCAATTCCCTGCCTGAGATGACCCGTGTCAGCACAGTGGATGAAGCCCTGCGCTTTTTTAACTGACGCCCACCCGGCCGCCCGGGCGGCTTTCCATGCTGCCAGCCACCGCCACCGCCACGGCTGCTAAACACCACGCCCCTGGTCTGGACGGCCAGCCTCCGCCACGGCCATGGCCTCGGGCATGGACGCCCGGCCGCAGCCAGAGCCGCCAGTCACCATCTTTGATGCCTTACAGGGTCGGGCCATGACTGGGGACGGCCACAGGGAAGTACGGTCATCACCATGATTGCCCATAATGACAAAGCCCCGCATTGCGGGGCTTTTGCCTTTGTGCCTCAGGTACAGCACGGCGGGCACAGAGCAGCTGGAGCGTGGCACTGCACAGAGTGCCTGATGCATTGTGCAGTTCAGTGCAGTGCACTGCACTGTGCTGTGGGTGCGGACTTTTCAGGGCTTTGAGTTGTGCAGGGGCTTTGAGCTCTTTTACTTTGGCTGGCCGGAGCGATCGTTCATGATTTCATGAACCTTTTCCAGGAAGCGAACCTTGTTCTTCTCCTGCTCAAGGCGTTTTTGCAGTTTCTTTGTGGTGTTCTTAAGCTCCTTTTTGAGGTGAGCCTGTGCAAGGTACTCCAGTGCCTCTTCACTCTCTACCCGGTCAGCACTGAGCCCCTCTATCAGCCGGTCGCGGGTTTCCACCTCTGACCTGAGTTCATTGACAGTCTCGTGAGTATTAACTGAGCAGTTGTTGGCAAACCAGTTGGCAAGCTCCCTGATCTTTTTAACATCGACATTGAACTGGTTGCACATCATTGCAGTTATCGGTGAGTCATATCCAGCTGATTTGCAGGCCGTGCAGACAGAGTATGCCAGCTCAACGCTGTCAAAGGTTGCAGGCAGCTCAGGCATGCGCTCCTCCATAGGAAGCTCTTTTTTTACTATGTTGGAGGCCGTACTGGCAGCTATGCCCAGTTCTTTGCCAATAGCATTGAAACTCTTTCCTTCTTTGAACAGCTCTATGATCCTGTCGCGGGTATCTTTGTCGAGATAACGTGGCATACTGGTCTACCTTAAAAAAGTGGGAGGCATATTGTGGTCAGGCCATCAGTCATATGCCCTTATCTTTTGTCGTTGTAAAATATTTTGTAAAGAGAAGCGCTTAAGCGTCATTCAGACACTGAGCGCAATTGTACTGCCCGTGGCATATTTCTGCAGTGGTAACTGGTACTGTGTCGGGCACTGCGGCGCATCTTGCTGCAGCAAGACAGGCTTGATGCGGGCATTACCGGACTGATGCGGGCATGGCCGGGCAGGTGTTGGCATTGCCGGGCTGATGCGGGCATGGCCGGGCAGGTGTGGTTCTTACTGGCTGTTGAGATATCTTGAGAGCTTAAGTTCCAGCAGCTCGTTCATATCATTGCACAGCTTTGTGACCTGGTTGCGCTCATGAGCGTAGTACAGTATGGTCTGTTCGCCTGCAGTGAGCAACAGCAGATCGCCATCGGCCTCTTTAAAATACTCGCCCAGCACGCAGTACCTGTGGGCATCCATCTCAAGAATAAAGGTGCTGCTGAGATCTACTGTGATACCGCTGCTCAGTCTGATGCCGGCTGTGAGTGTAAAGAACTCACGCACTGCATCAGGAAAGGTGAATTCAAGAAGATGCTCCTGCTCAGTAATAAGTTCAGGCGCCGCCGGCATTCGTATTTCATCTGTTACCTCAAGCACCTTTGCCAGAGCTCTGCAAAAGCGTGGATAACGGGTACACAGCTGCGGAAAGTTTGTTTTGAAGGTGCTTTGCTTTTCCTTTTGCAAACGTTTTTGCTCACGGGAGAAATTATCCAGCTCCTCAAGATAGCGCTCATGGTATACAGGGCTTGCCTCAACACTTATACCTGCACTTTGCAGTATGGCAACTGCAACCTTCTGGCTCGCAATTAGTGGTACCCATTTAAAGCCGTGCTGGCGCGGTCTGAGCTGCAAAAACTCTCCCGGGCTTAACAGTGAGGCTGTCTGTTCTTTATGTTCATCCCACCACTGCTGCCAGCTCTCCGGAGTGTCCTTTCCCTGAGCCAGATCTGCAAGTCGTGCTGTCAGTTCATCTTTTTCCACTTCCCGTTTACCTCTGAGGTTGTAAGAGCTCACTGTTCACTGGTGCAAAGGCAATCGCTGCAATGCTGATGCGCGCGATATAAGCTGTTGCAGCGGCGCATTTGTGCTCTCCGGCAGCGCAGCACCTGTATGGCTGCGCCAGTGTCAGCCTTTCGGGCCATGAGGTCAGTGAGGGCCTGGCCTGGCCAGATCATCGCCAGCGCGGCTACGGCATGGCATGGCATGGCCTGGCATGACAGCGAGGCGAACAGGCAGTCAGTGCATGACGGACATACAGCCAGGCAGCCTGGCCGCTGTGCGGCCGTCAGGCGGGCCGGGCTGTGGCTTACAGGCGTATGTATACGAGGTCAAAAGGGCCGGAGCTCTGATCGTCGAAGGTCAGGGGCAGCTGGTTGTCTCTTTTGAATTTTACCTGATAGACGCCCTCATAAATGCAGTTATGAGCAAGGGAGAGCTTCCACTGATTGTAAGGGGCGTTGCGTGAGGAGGCCTCATTTACCATATGGGCAAATTCGCTGCCCTCAAGTGAAGGGGCCGCCGAGCGCAGCTGCAGGCCGCTGGTGACCAGAAAGCGGTTGTTGAGGGCGCTGGTCAGCCACGGACGGACACTGTCATCGCTGTCGGCAATGCTGTCAGGACGGATATTAAGTCCCCGTCCCATTCTGATGATAAAGCAGGGCACGCTTTGATCTTCAAGGGTGATGCCACCCGGGCTGATTTGTGTGGCATCAACGGTGATAATCTGAATATGCTGGCCAAAAAGGGCACTGAGGTTACGATTGCTTGAGGTAAAGCGCATCATGATGGAGCTGAAGCGGTTGCGCTCCTTTTGCATGTAATCAGCAATGGCGCTGATGCTGGCACGCACATTAAAGGTCAGAGGCAGATTTTCATCATTGTCCATGCCCTCAAGACCGGCGAGGCTTTTGTTTTCACGGCGGTTTTCAAGGGCGCCAAAGGTGCGGCGGCGGCTTAGCATGTCCATGATGGCAAAGGCATGGCTGTTAAAGCCTGCAGAGGCATAAATGCCCCCTGAGGGACTGAGAGCCTGAATATAGTCAGGAGCAGTGCTGTCCACCTCGCCCAGAACATACTCACTGCAGTCAGATGCCGTAAGCACCACACGCTCATGATCAGTTTTAAGGCCAAAAAGGGCAGCTGCAGCTGCGGTGGCCTCGGGCGACGGAGCATCATTACTTTCAAGCTCAACTTCAGGGGCGTCGCTGCGGCCCTTAGCGCCCAGCAGCATACGTGCTGAAAGCACTTCATTGCTTTCATGGCTGAATGCCGGCATAACCTCAGGGGCAGCCTTTGAGGCCGCAAGAGCGCTCAGGCGACGACCTATGGCACCGCCGGCAAAGATCTCTTTGTCATCAGTTGAGGCCATTTTGCCTTTACGGCGGCGTACCGGTTTGGGCAGATCATCCCAGGCAAAGTTACCCATCTGGCTTTGTAAAGCATTTTTCAGTTCGCGGCCCTGAGTGGTGCGTCCGTCAATACGGGTACGCTCTCTGGTGTTGAAGTAATTGATTTCTTCTGTGGGGTCACCAATGCCGCTTATGGTGCGGGCATCACTTTCAACCAGCTCATCAAAGGCATCAAACTGGCGATCCTCCGGAGCCTGATTGCGCCGCTGCTCATTGCGGTTAACCAGGGATCGCATGGCCTGTACCGATTCATTGCTGTCATTGAGAACATTGCGGTACTCGCGGACCATATTGTTGTAGCGATCTGAAGTCTTAATCAGGCGATCATACAGATGGTAGGTCAGAGCCAGCTGGTCATCGCACAGGTAAATCTCACGGAACTCCTGAATCTGCATCATGTAAAAGAGCACCCTAGGGGCAGCCCCGGACATGAGGCGAAAGAAATTGCCGTAATCAGCACTGAAGACAGCACGGTGTTCACTGAGCAGACTTTGCAGCAGAGGCAGGCAGATCTCGCGATGCTGCTCATTGAGAATAATCTCACAGACAAGGCGGTGGTACAGCTCACTGGAGAGCTCCACAGTCTGTGAAAGCAGACTGTCAGGAGCACTCGAGCGTCCCGACGATCTGTTTTTAGCACCTGTTCTTGCCATAACGCACTTCCTTATCTGAAAACACAAGTATTACCAGGCTCCGCACCAGGCCGTACCGCCACAAAGCTGGGCGTACCGGCACTAACCATTGCTTCCGGCCTGTCCGCTGCCGCTCCTGCCGTCCATGTCCTGGCAGAGCATGACCAGGTAATACCTGGCAGCAGCAGGCCATGGCCGACACTGACCATTGCATGGCCATGCTCAGGCTCACAGCCGGGCTCTGGCCATGAACAGGCCACGCTCATAGCGGCGCTCTGTCCATGGTCTGACAAAGCACATGACCTGGCAAAGCACATTCCGGAGCATGGCACATGACCTTTCCAGGTACTCGACAGGGACTGCCTGGCGCAGCCTATGGCCATAAGCCGGTGTGCAGGTGTTGCTGGCTGAATTATGGAGCTGTGCTCAATGCCGGGCAGCTGCTGCACACATGCTTGTAAGCGTGATTATCTGTGCATTTTAGTGGAAAAGCGCGCAACGCTCCATACACAGCCTGATCCATGCCCCAGGTCATGGGGCAAGAGACAGGTAGCAGGCAACATGGCTGTGGCCTGCTGTTGGGCATGGAACAGGGAGCGACAATCAGGCTGTTGCCTGCTGCGTAGCATGAGGACGGGCACGGCAATGCGGCAGTAGCCATGCTGTGTAGCATGGGGCCCAGGCTAATCCACAGGCCGGATCCCTTGAAGTGCTCGTAGCGGCAGCTGGTATGGCAGCAGCAGCTGCAGCATGCACAGGCATGCCACAGCCGGTATGGATTCAGACGTGGGTACAGGATATTTGCAGACAGGCGGTCAGATCGGGTCTCATTCGTTCAGGTCTGGTTCAAAGGGGCGCAGTACATGCGAGCGCATGGTTTTCATACGATAGAGTCTGTCACGCAGCTCAAGCTCCTGCTGTCCGGCAGCGTGCAGGCTGGTAAAAGTACTTTTATACAGGCTGGCCAGCTGCTGCTCATGAGGGTCAGGGGTACTGTCCTTTAAGGCAAAGTGTTCCCGGGCTGCCCTGCGGGCAGCCTCACTGTCAGCAGATCCGTGGCTGGCTGACATGGCCTGACCATGAGCCTTTGCTGCACCTGGGCTATCGGCTGTTCTGGGTGGATGCTTGCGCGGGCGGCCGCGACCTCTTTTGACCACAGGAGTGCCGTCAGGGTTAAAGCGGGGTTCATAAGACTTTTTCTTTGAGACAGCAGACCGGCAGCTGGCAGCAGCAGAGTCTGCGGGAATTTCTCTGACCGTCTGTTCATTAAAAGGAGGTATCGGCAGTCCCATAACACCTGTTTCAAAGCCATGAATGCGGTAGCTGAAGCTGCGCTGATCGACGGTCACAAATGTACAGGGACTGCCTCTCTCCAGTTTTTCGGATGCGGCTGCGTGCTCCATGCTGTGCTCATTGGCGTAAGCCCAGTCATGACCTGCGGCACCCTGAGCCACCACAGTTTGAATCCTTCCATAAGGATGGTCCCACATGGCAAGGGTACCTGGCCTGCAGGAGCGCTCATGGACAGTGCCCGCGCCTCCGTCTTTACGAGCGCTTATGTCAGCTTCGGCAGAGCGCTCATGGACAGTGCCCGCGCCTCCGTCTTTACGAGCGCTTATGTCAGCTTCGGCAGAGCGCTCATGGACAGGGCCCGCGCCTCCGTCTTTACGAGCGCTTATGTCAGCTCCGACAGTGCGCTCATGGACAGGGCCAGTGCCGCCGTCTTTACGCACGCCTGTGTCACCTCCGGTAGAGCGCTCATGGACAGGGGCAGTGCCATTGGCTCCGTCTGCGGCACAGCTCATGTGTTCAGCAGGCTTTTGCTCAGCTGGCCAGTCATCAGTCCCGTGCTGCTGACTGGACTGGGACGGTGGCTCGTGGGCTGGCTCAGTGTCAACAGCAAGGAGGCCTGTATTTTTGTCAGTCTCATAAGAAGTATCAGTATCCGCAGTAACATCATCATCAGCATCGGTCTCAGCAGTAACGGCAGCATCAGCATCAGCAGCATAGGTTTCAGCAGTAACAGCATCAGCAGCATAGGTCTCAGCAGTAACGGCATCAGCATAAGCATTGTCTTCACTTGCCATGGGAGAGGCTGTGCTTTGGTTTGTGGAGCCTGCTGCGGCGGGCAGGGGATCTGCGCTCTGGCTGTTGTTGGTCTTGAGAGCATCAGAGTCAGCGGGGACCTGGGGCTGTGCTGGTCCGCTAAGGTTCACAATGGTTGCAATCAGGCTCTCAAGGTCAATGCTGTTATCTGCATTACCCTGACCACTGCAGTTACTGTCATGACTGGCATCAGGGCTATTATTGTCGTGGGCGCTGCAACTGGCGTCATAATATGGCTCAAGGTCAGCACAGGTAAGGCGGTCAATCTCACTGTACAGTTCGTCTTTATCAAGGCGTGGGGCGGCCTCATGACGCTCCCATTCCTTTTGCAAAGGGGACTTTGACCTGAGAGACAGACTGGCAGACAGGGAAGGCGCATTGCGTTCAGGGCCAAAGCGCTCAGGCTCAAGGGCGCGGCGCTTTTCAATGTCCTGCTGCTTTTCCTTATATTCAGCAGATGCCTTCAGGCGTTTCCATGACTCCATAACAGCCGCATCAGGCTTGTAGCTTTTGGCAGGAGCAAGAGGGTGAATACGCTTGCGTCCCCGCTTGCGCTTTTCAGGCTGGTTATCAGTCTTACCGTCCTGAGTGGCGCTGACGGAGGGAGCTGCAGCAGCAAGGGCTGACGTGGCATTATCGGCATGATGGTCAGCAGATGCGTTGTCGGCATGAGTTCCATTTGCAGTTGCAGCGGCGGTATCGGCGCAGGCTGCTGCCACAGAGGCAGACTCCTCTCCAGCGGCTATGGAAACAGGTGCAGAGCAGACGGGGGCAGAGGCAGTGCATGATGTAGCGGTTCCTGAAGAGCTCTCTGTATGGGCATTAGCAGATGACTTTGCATGAGCTGCGGCAGTGGCGGCTACAGCCTCGGGGTTACGTGCACCATGATCCCCTGCAGGGGAGCCTGAGTAAGTGTCTGAGTTGTCGCAGCCAGTATGTGCAGCATCAGCTGATGGAGCAGCTGCGGCTGCTGCATTTTTGGCGGCTGATGTATTTACTCCAGCCGTTGCATTTGCAGCTGCTGTTGCGGTGCCAGCTGAGCTGGATGGTGCTGGTTCTTCTGGCTGCCCATCTGACAGGTCCATGCTGCTTTCAATTTCAGGCATGTGCACTGGAGGCAGTTTGGGCTCTGCAAACATGGAGGCATAACGTGGGCTGAAGTCAGCCTGGGCACGGCGTACCAGAATGCTGTCATTATAGACACGGCGGCTGTCGATAAGGCGCTGTCGTATAGAGCGATAGGCTGTGCCAGCTCGCAGTCTGAAAGCAGGCTGCTCATCTTCATCAGCTGTCTTTTGCTCTTGCGGAGCACTGTCGGCAGGGTCAGGAAGTTTGTCAGTGCTGACCTTGCCCTTATTTAAGTCCCATGGGGCTAAGGACTCTGTCATTGAAGCACCAGCCGATGGATCTGCCCCTGACTCTGACTCTGATGCTGCAGACTCTGAAGCAAAAGATAATGATGAGCCGTTGCCATCCTTGTTTAATGTAGCCGGGCATGAGGCGTCATGAGCTGAGGCGGCCGGATTTGAGAGCCCGGGATGTTCTGTGCCAGCCGGCAGGTCGCCATAGGATGAGCAGGAAGATGCGTGTGCAGTGGGCGTACTGGATATTGCCTGGCCTGGTTCTGTGGCTGCACAGGGAGTTACGGGCTTTATCAGGCTGTCAGTGTGCCTGTGCTGGTTTTCGGCTGCAAGCTCCTGAGCTGGCAGAAAGCGCGGGTCAACAGGGTTGCTGTCACGGTTGCCAAGTATGTCCGTTACAGGCTGCATGCGACGGCGCTGCACTGTGTAGCTGTTTTTGTTCCTGTGGTGTGGCAGACGGTCCTTGCGTGACGGTACTGCATACTGAGGCGGGAATACGGGCTCCAGAGATGGCATCCATGAAGGAGCGGTGCTGGCTATTCTGGAGCCCATTTCCGAGTACTGCTCATCGCACAGCGCTGCGGCAATAACAGGTGAAACCTGAGCACTGTGCCAGGCGCTTTTAACAAAGTCAGTACGTACACTGGTGGCATAGCGGGCTGACTCATGCATTTCATGTTCTTTGAAGTACATGTGGGCACTGCTGTCGCGGGCGGCAATGATTCTGACATCCTCGCACAGCTGATCATGGGACAGCTCACTTTGTATTTCCATGGGATAGCGATGGACACCGAAGATACGGCACAGACGGCTGCTGAGCTCAAGACTGGTAAGCACCCCGGCATCTTTCAGGCGCAACAGGGCACGGTACTCTACGGCCAAACGGTGGACAAGGCAGAACTCAATAAGTTCTCCACTGTACCAGGCGCGCAGAATAGACTGCAGATTGAAGTGTTCCCTTAGCTGATGAAGGTCTTTTACCTGATATTCGCCCATCATCAGAACTGAGGAGCGGGCGCTGTCATGGACAGAGGAGCCGTCGCTCTTTTCCTTGCTGACGGCTGATTCTTCAGAACGCTTTGACGGTAAGTTGCTCATCTTTAAACCTTAATCCCTGGCTGTGGTCCTGCCCGGCGCACAACAGACCGGCTGCTCAGCAGATACTCATCCCTCTGACATGGCAAGAACGGTCATGGGCATGGCTGCAGCCTTGCCTGATGCCGTGACTGACATGACAGAGTCTCGCCATACTCAGGACACAGGGGCGCTCCATATGCCCATGCCACATGAATTGTCCATATGCCCAGGTCACAGGGTCTGAAAAGAACCTCGAGCCTGACTTTCAGTTGCAGACTGGCCTGTTTTCAGGCGGGGCGGGTCATGAAACGGGAAAGAGCATCTGCCGGGTGTATAACAGCAGGGCTTTGTTTTTCGTTTTACTGTTATTGCCTTGCCAGTATTGCTTTTTATAAAGGCCGTACTCTGTGCCTGAAGACAAGTGAAGACCTTTATGGTTAGCAATACCGGCTTAAGCTGTCCTTAGCGGTGGCCTGAAGAGCTAGCCACCCTGATAATCAAAAATCGAATGCATCCGTCACATCAGCCCGGCCCCAGGGCCTCAATGTATGTTCCCCGAATGCTGTCTCACCTCATCCGTCTGTCTGACTGCCTTCTTACATGCATGCATGGACTCATGCATTTGCATCTGCAAGGAGCTCAGTCTTTACGGCATGCCCGGCCACATGCCTGAGACACATACCCCAGACACATGTCTAATACACATACCACGGAGACATGCACCGGTGACATGGTCGATGCCGCTCTGTCTGTGTAACTCCAGTACTGCATACTGCTGATCTTTGCTCCGGGATTGCCCCGGGCAATGAGCACCAGCTGCTGTCAGTCGTGCCTGAGCTGTGTTCAGGCAACTTACAGTGGCCGGGCGCCTTTTGGGCATGAGCAAAGACGGCAGACCAAGGGCAGATCTTCTCTGTCCCTGAGTGCCGGGCTTAAACTATGGTGTGATGGGGAACTACAATGGATGGTCCTGAACTGCAGTCAGGATGCACAAAAGCTCCGTCTGGCAGGTATAACCCTGAAAACGCAGCAAAGGGGGCACTGCGCGGGCGGGCAAAGTAAACAGGTAGAAATGCCCTGATGCCAGAGGCTCGGATAGTAATCTGTATGGTGCAATATAAAATGTCACCAGTGCTGCACATGGTCAATACTGCAGCATTGCAGCATGGTTCATTAGCTCATGGGGTCATTGGCGCCAGCTGTTGTACAGCACAGAGGCTGTCATTGAACAGGCAGGCCGCAGGCCGGAGCACAGGCCAGAAATATGACCTTGCAGTCGCATTTGATGGCTCTGATGGTGTTTTGCTGTTATGCATGCAGAGTCATCAGTGAGCATCAGGACAGTGGGTTGCTGATTAAGGTGACAAAAATTTAAGAGGTGTGATGTGTTCTGCCAGCAGGATATGGTGCAGCGTAATACGGTTTCAGAGTGTCTGCTGAGCAGAAAGCTGCTGTTAAGCAGATATAGGTAATGAGCCCTGTTATCAGTTGACTGTACAGAACCGGTACTGGTTACTGTCAGACTGGACAGCCGTCTGTCAGACCGGGCAGCCATATGAAATAGTGGACTGGCAGCTGTCAGACTGGATCTGTAGAAATCTCTGGCTCATTGACCGGTATAAAAGGTTATCACGCACCTGACTTTTGTGCAAAGATCAAAGCCGGCAGCGCTGTGCTATTATTCTCAGCGGCGCGTCAGCTACGCAGCCCGGGAGCAGCCCGCAGCTGCATTGTTTATCTGCCTTCAAAGGGATTAATCATGAGCCAGACTACAGTCTTAGCTATCGATACTGCTACCGAGAACTGCTCGGTAGCCCTGAGCCACGGAGATAAGATCTTCTACAAAGGTCAGGTGGCTCCACAAAAGCATGCCAGTCTGGTTCTGGGCATGATTGATGACCTCCTCAGGGAAAACGGTGTAGAGCGCTCCGATATAGACTGTGTAGCCTTTGGCAGTGGCCCTGGTTCCTTTACCGGTGTGCGTATTGCTGTTTCTGCAGCTCAGGCTCTGGCCCTTGGTCTTGATGTAAAGGTATTTGGTGTCAGCGACCTCAAGCTGCTTACTGTAAAGCAGATGGTTGCACAGGGCTCCATGGAGCATCCTTGCTATGGCCTGTCCTGCATTGATGCCCGCATGGGCGAGGTCTATCTGGCTCTGTACCGGTACGACGGCAATAATCTAAGTACCGTGCTTGCCGAGCAGGTAATCAGGCCTGAGGCTGCTCTTGAGCTGATTGCCGGAGAGCTGTCCAAAGTGGAAGCCGGAGCGGTAACAGTAACCGGCGGTACCGGAATGGCTATTCTAAAGGAGGCTGCTTCAGCCAGACCTGATCTGTCCCTGCCTGACCTGAGCACAGAGGAGACTCACCTCTATCCTGAGGCTGACGCCATTATCATGTGCTCACGCCTTGGTGATATGAATCTCACCGACCCGGCCCTGGCTGAGCCTCTTTATTGCCGCAACGAGGTCACCTGGAAGAAGATAGGCGAGCAGTAGCATCCCCTACAGCCATGGCAGCCTGACCGCTCAGACAGCCACAAGCTGCCTTGCAAGGGCATGTACCCACGCTACGTCCCATGCCGGGGCATGAGCTGAGGCCTGTTCCTGTGCGGTAGCAATGGTTTGCCCCATGCCAGTTCCTGGACCTGGCCATGTCTGCAGGCAATGCAATGTAGCATCATCTTGCCCTTTCTACTTGCTGCCTGGCTCCTGCCTTTCAAGACCGTTCTGCTCTGTCGCAGATACAGATGCCCGGAGCAGTCCGACTCGCTCAACTCAACTCAAATCAACTCCTTTCCGCTCCAGCCACTCATCTTACAGCAGCCTTGCTCACGGGCATGCTGATCCTCCTTATACCGGACAACTGATCTCAGGTCGCCCTTCAGCCATTCCATTGAGCTGACGCGCTCAACCACGCAGCAGTGTGCTTAACTCCACGCTTCAGTCAGTAAGAAATGGCAGGTGATAAAGCCCATACAATGGCAATTCTTTCACGGGACAAAATGGCAATATTAACCTTTGGACAGGTATTAATTTGCCGCAGAGCCGCCAGGTAAAGCCAGGTCTTTTAGGGCGGTTGTGCAGTGAAGTTTGTCCGGGAATGATGATATGAAAGGGTGGTTGCGAGTTAAGGACTGTTGCTCTGAATTGGATAAAACAGGGCTTTTAAAGCAACATGAGGGGAATGGAGCCAGGACAAAAGTTGCAAAGTAAAGTATTTTTGAAAAATGGCACACATTTTTCATATGGATATACTGTTCCTAAGACAGGTACGTTCAGGAAGATCATCCTTAACAGCTTTCTTAGGCATGCTGCAGACTGCATATCGGTCTTCAGATGCGCCACATTGCCCTTCAGACAGACCTCTGGTCTGGGCCTCAGAACAAGAATCTGGATTGATTGAAATGCTTTTACGCCAGGAACAGGCGTGAGGAATTGGAGCTCTCAGTCGATGCAGAGAACCCTGACTTGTAACAGGCAGGAGAAGTTCTTAATGCGCTGGGGCACTAAGAGGGGTGGCATCAGAGCAAGCTCTGATGCGCAAACAGAATAACAGTTGTGCATTGCCTGAAAACAATGCGGCAGGTACTGCAATACCTGCACTGTTTACAATCGGAGATTAACTTCGATTGAAAGATCTCTCCTGAGCGATCTGCTCAGTGGCTGGGGGTTTTTGGACTTAGGAATATGGACCCTCAGCATTCTAAGTATAGAGACGGCCTGGATTCAGAAAAATTTAATCTTTTTCCAAATTTTTCTTTCCTCCCTAATTTTCACCTGCATTTCTAACCCAGATAAAATCCCATATTCTGGCGGTTTCCTAACTTTTCTCTCCTGCATACGATTTGCGACAATTTTTGCCGCCAAGTGCTCTATCGCGCGGCAGGCGTGCATATACAGGCTCGAAATAGATACACCGATTCCCATTTACGGACCCTGAAAATCCGTTATATCCGGCAAATATTGCCGTCCATGATTGTGCGTAAATCCCACCAAAATAGCTCAATCCAAACGAAAAACCCCGTATTAATCGCATTTTCAAATTGAGCAACTTCCAGAACAAAGACTATGAGTGCTGCAAGATCAGTGCTCCTCCCCTGCAAACGATTGCGTTGAACCGAATCCATAGCTCACTTGAACCTCCCATTTAATATCAGCCATCATTGCATTTCAAATCAGCAAACCTTTGCCTTACAGTCATACCTGCACATGTTCTCCCTATCCCAGATCACATAGATGCATTACAATGCGTTGCTTTGCAGCGCCATTTGTCACTCCAGGTCAGCAGAAACCTGTAACGGGCAGCTCAAGATCATTCAGTTCTGTATTTCGCAGCCTTGCGCGGTGTTCAAAAGCCACAACAAGGGCCCGGCAGCTCATCCCGTCAGTTAGGCACGCCTCGCCTCATAAGGTCTGATGTGCCAATCCTCATAATTCATTCCTTCATCCATTCATCCATCCGTCCATTCATCCATACATCCACACATCCACTGGCAGAAGTCTTATGCAGCCACTCAGGCTAATGCCCGTCCGTCTACTCGCATCAGGCAGGGCATGCTTGTCTGCAAGGCGGCTCAACAGGTGGCTAATGGTCATTTGCCTCTATGCGTGGTTGAGATGTGGTGAGCAACCCATTGCAGCTTATTCATACGTATAGCAGGAACGATCAATATGGGGACAGTGCCTTTCAGATGACCAGCTGTCTTTTGCCCCGGCTGCAGATGCTTAGTGGTTGACGTGCATTCTTTGCCGTCTTCTTGTCTGGCGGGCCATACCCCATTATCTGATGCGGCCAATGAGGTTGAGTAAGCAACATGGAGATACTGCCTTATCTGAGGAGTTGCCTCTTATGGGGCCATGCTCATGCATTGAGATTTACCGTCCTTTCTGAGCGTGCTTCATATCTGGGCAGCCATTGTCCATCACTTGCTGCGGCCACTCAGCTGGAATGAGCAACATGGGGATAGTGGTTTGTCTGAGGCTTTGTCTCTTTAGGGGACTCAGGTGTAGCAAGGTCGATTGGGCATACTGGAAATGCGGGCTTATGGTCCTGTCTTTCTTTCTTCATGATTTCATGCGGCCGCTTTGCTGAATTAAGAAGTGCAGGTCTACAGGCTAAGGTCTGGAACGCTTCGTTGAGGCTTGGCAATATGAGCTTATGTTGGCTTAATCTGTTAGGGCGGGCTATTAGCTCATGGTCGTTGTGAGGGCATAGAGGTCTTAGATAAGACTGTCAAAGACGCTGAGGAACACTTGGAGGAGGAGGAGGCCTTCGTGATTATGCCTGGAGCTGTCATTGGTGGATTATTTTCTGTGTCATTAATATTTAAATCTATGAAATAAGTTTGCAATCGCAAATCGTAATGTTCTGAGCAAAAAGTAGATGATAAATGCCTTATAAGTAGGATTTATTACAATGAATGCTTAGAAAATACAGTGCCTTTATTGTATCTATAATTTTTGTGTAAAGGTCAGTTCATGCGAAAATTACATTTTCAATCGTAAAAATAACAGTATCTATTTGCTTTGCGTTGAGAGTGGTGATCTTATTTGAAGCGAAGTTCTGGTCCATGCTTCATTTGTAAGAATTATCTATGGTTGTTAGACGAATAAGGAGGCTCTCATGGCCGTATATGTGAATACCAATGTGTCCAGCTTAAATGGCCGCCGCTATCTCAATAATGTGCAGGGACAGCTCACAACTACATATCAAAGACTCTCCTCTGGCCTGAGAATTAATTCCGCCAAGGACGACGCAGCCGGCCTCCAGATCTCCAGCCGTTTAACTACTCAGATTAATGGTTTAAATCAGGGTAACCGTAACAGCTCCGATGGTATCGCCTTGGCTCAGACCATTGAAGGTGGTATGGATGAGATTACTGGCATGCTCCAGAAGATCCGTACCCTGGCTGTTCAGGCTTCCAACGGTACTAACACCCTGGATGACCGCAAGGCTCTTTCTAAAGAAGCTACTGCTCTTTCAAAGGAAATTACCCGTATTGCACAGCAGACCACTTTCGGCGGCAAGAAGGTTCTTGATGGTGCTGGCGGCGACAGTATGTTCTCCAAGGCAGCAGCTGCCAAGGGCAACGAGCTTGGTACTCTTACCTTACAGGTTGGCGCAAATAAGGGCGACGTAATTAGCTTCGATATAAACGGCGTCAAGTTCTCACAGATCCTTTCCATGGCTAATGTTAAGGAAGATGCATTTAAGGGCTACTGGTCAAAGACTAACAATGTAATTACATTCTCCAGCGCTGATGCTGCTCAAAGTGCTATTGAAGGCATGGACAAGATGATTGCTGCAGTCGATGCTGCCCGTGCTGGACTAGGTGCAATCCAGAACCGACTGGAGAGTTCAATCCGCAACCAGGCAAACGTTTCCGCCAACCAGTCTGATGCCCGCAGCCGCATTCGTGACGCAGACTTCGCCGAAGAGTCAGCAAATCTGTCCCAGCAGTCAATCATCCAGCAGGCAGCTACCTCCATGCTCATGCAGGCTAACACCCGTCCACAGCTTGGTCTGTCCCTGTTAGGCTAATCTGACGATTTACAATACTTTTATACAGCTTTTCAGCCAGTCTGAGCTGAAAATAAAAGGCCCTGCGCTCATCGAAGCTCAGGGCTTTTTTGTTGATTAACGCGTAGTAATCAAGGCCGTTTATCTGCGAGGTCAGACGGGAGCTGATCTGAAGACCCGCTGCATCGTCCTTTGCAGAATTGATACGAATGCCAGAGGAAGGACGCTGGTAGCTTGTACTAAGCTGATTCTGTACATTATTAAGCTGTCATCTTCCATGAAGGGAGGACACATTGGTATTTACATAAACTGCCATGATAGTACTCTTATGTTAATAAGCGACAGGGGATCATGGCAGATCCCCTGCAGCCACGTTTTTCGTTTCGTCTTTCGTTTTATTAGAGCAGATTGAGGGGTTTTTCATCTGCTGCGCCTTATAACTGTGGCGCACAGCTCAGAGCCGCAAGCTCTGCTGATAGGATGCCGCCGGTGTTGTGGAACCCGCCCTCACACACAGAGACGGGGCACCGGCGGAACTTGTTATATTATCGTTTACACAGTAATTTTATTTCTGCATTAAATTTGTGATGGTCACTTTACCATACAAATCTTGCATGTCAATATCTAATAGATACATGTTATCATTTTCTTGTAATAGTTGTTTATGCGATCTGTATGGGGGATTGTGTAGGTGGCATGTAGTTGCGTAGCAAAATATGCACATTATTGGAGCATACTGCCTCAATGGATAACAGGATTTTTAGAGCTGGAAAAATTTAATGTATAAACAAAGTTGTTTACACAAAAAATTAACATTTTAAAGTCAGACAGCTCATCAGTTACATGGCAAAGCTATTATCAGCTCCGCCGCTCATGCAACTCATATTTAATATTAAGAAATATGCAAAGGAAGTAAATGCGTTATGTATGGATTTGTAGAGTGTATTGGGGAGGCGATTAAGAGAGATTGTGAATTCAGGCGTGAGTCTAATCGTAGCCGGATAAGCTGTATCGTTTCTTCATATACAATTTTGTATTGCATTAGTCCTGACTGCTACAGTGGCAAGGCCATATGAGCTGCTGTGTATTGATTGTTTCTTCTGGAGAATCCAGGAGCACTGATACTGCTGGGGACAGGCAGGCCAGAAGCTGGAGTTCTTTGTCTTGCAAGCGGATTGAAGAAACTGTTCGTGCTGCTGTGGTCAGGAGAAACTGTTCTTGCTGCTGTGGTCATGAGAAACTGTGTACCTTATCAGCAGGGAATTTCGCTCAGCTTGTGGGGGTATGGGCATTATAGCTGTGCTTATGAAGTGATTGACCGCAGAGAGGGTAATCATTCAGATATCAGAAATTGAGAGCGCTATCTTGTTGGGATGTGACTGTGTGGCAGGGTGTGGCAGGGTATGGCAGGGCAGGTTCAGTATGGTGTTGAGTGCTACTGAAGAGGTATTGCTCACTGCGCAGACTGGCAGGACAGTTTCAGGTTCTATATTTCAGGTTTTATAAAGCATCAGGGCCGTTATCCATATGGATAGCGGCCCTGAAAGCACAGGTATTATGTGGTTTAGAACGGGGGTGCCCGGTTCGCCTGAGTACATCAGTACTCAAAGTCAAAGCGGTAGCTGTCCAGAATACGCTCAAAAACAGGCTTGAGGGTTTCGAACTGCTGTTTGACATTGGCGGCCTGTACCTGACGCCCTACCAGCTCACAGCGCAGGGTAGCCATGGTGTTGTGGCTTACGATATTGCGCTCATAGAAGTAGTTCTGCATATCAGGAAGTACACCGTCCTCGCCCTTTTTCAGGAATGCGTAGAACACCAGCTCCATATAATGATCGTGAGGGTTAATAGGAGCAGCAAAAACGCTTGGGTTCTTGTTCTGCCACTCTATGGCCTCAGAGGTGTTACGCAGTGCTCTGACCTCTTCGTACTCACCATAGAGCATGTTTTCCTTGTCTCTGAAGCGCTTGAGCAGACCATCACGGAACTCCTTGTAGGAAAGCGGTTGGCTTTCATCAAGAGGAGTAACCTTAAGGGTTATCATAAAGTTGGTCTTATCAGAGCTGTAGCTGATAACAGTTGAGTCACCGGCCACCATATAGCTTTCCTTCATATCCTCAGGATAGTCAAAGGAAACACTCAGACGGCCCTGTGAAGCCATATCTGAGTCCATGGTGTCTGAAGAGCCGTCAGCATCACCGGAACCACTGACTTGTCCTTTGTCTGATGATCCGACCATGCCGGCAAGGGCTGATTTACTGTCAGCACCGTCAGGCCTGTCAGTTAAGCTATTGTAGTTGGAGCCTGACGGAAGCAGTGATTTAACTCCACTGAGATCATCTACACTGCCGGGAGCCGGGGCAGGCTGCGCTGCTGCCTGAGGCAGCTGAGCTGTCATCTGCTCAGGGTTAAGGGCGATAACATGATCACAGCGCTTAAGGCTTAATTGCAGGTTGCCTGCAGCGACAGTGCTGCTGGCAGAGCTCTTATCCTCAGCTGACTTGTTACTGTCTGATCTTTGCTCCTTGCTGATAATCTCGTCAGAGGTCAGTGCCCCCTTTTTTGCTGCAGACTCAGCCAGAGCATTGGCTGGAGCCGGTGCAGGGGCGGCAGCTGATGCCAGCAGGGATGAAGAGTCCAGTGAGCCGTGCGGGGCAGGTGTAGCCCCGTCTGCATCCGGCTCCAGACTGTCATCGAGGTCTTCAAGGAATGGATCCTTACTTGCAGATGCCGGTGCCATGGCAATATAGGTGCCATTTTCAGAGGTCATAATGAACTCATTGCTGAGCTGACCATAAGTGCCATTAATTACAGGAAGAGAATGAGGCTCAAGGTCCTCTTCAGGGTTACGGGCGCGGCTTGCACCCTGGCGCTGGCTGTTACTCTCAGTGCTGTCGGTTGAGCGTGCAGTAGTGCGGCTGGAAATAGTCTCTGCACCACTGGCATATGCCGCAACGGCAGCCGATGATGTCAGAAGAGCCAGCAGGACGCTAGTAGACAGTGAAGAAAACTTGTTCATAAAAGAAAAACCGAAAATGGAGCTCTTGTGCTCCGGGAAGTATGCAGCAGATACTTCCATTAAGCTAAAACTTGAATCCCGGCCCTGTTAAAGAGAGAGCAGGCTCGGGCAGCATGTGTCATGGCAGATAAACCGCAGCCATGGCCTTATGTATTGATTTAACCGGACTCCGGACCGGTATGGCATGCCCTTGTGCCTGTCAGGCAGATTGGCTGCTCAGTATGTGATTCATTAACCCTTAAGAACTTTGTGGAGCTTACAGGGGCGCAGTTGTCTGATAATGCAGCTGGTTGACATACTGCTTAATATGCGGCGCACCTTTTCAGGCAGCTGTTAGATGATAGCGTTATTATGGCATGAATGCCATAATGCTGATTCAAAGATGAGTTACAGCTCACATGTAAGCCTTTTCATGCTCGTCAGATACAGCGAATGCCCACTGTACAGGTCTTAGCCAGCCGTAAGATATGACTGACTACAGCATGCATGAACCAGGGTAAAAGCCCGTCATCTTTTGAAGCATCATCAGGTGCCCAGTGGCACGCCCCATAAGAATACTTAACAAAATAGAGAGAAATTATTCACTGCCATTAACCAGCTCCACTCATGAGTTACTGCTTTGTGCTCCAGATAGATCAGGATGTCAGTACAGTACATGCGGGCAGTCATTGCGGGCAGCGGGCGCTAATTTAAGCCATAGCGCTGCGCTTTGCAACACAATATCCCCAATATGAGCAGTCTTAAGACTAAAAATGTCTGAAAAGATCCAAACCAGTGCAAATGACAACGTTTTCAGCGTACAAATTGAGCGGCTGTATCAAGTATATGTTACGTAACATTGCCGTACTGTTGAGCTATCTGAATGATTTTATGTTACTGGTAACGATACAATCATAATACCTTGGCTTAACTGGGTTTTTATAATCATTGCTGCAATTTGCCCGGGCCTGTTATGCCTCCTGTGCAGAGCGCGGCCGCCGCAGATTAGAGTTCAAAGGGGATTTCAAATACGTCATGGACGGTATACAAGATGACTCCAGGCTGCATTGAATGACCTGCATTTATCTGAAGAATGGTGTAGGCCCCATTATGGCAGACGCATTGATGCCAGTGACGCTGCATGCTGCAGCATGCAGCATGGTATGAGGCGGCTTGGGTGTACGAAAGAAATATCGGAAAAGTTGCGCTGGCTGGCCTGAATGCAGGGGGCATTAAGCTGTAAGACAAAGAGCACTCGATGGTATTGCAAGCGGATGACGAGGGATGACGAGTGGCTTGCGCTGGTATAGCGAGGGATGACGACGGCCTTGCAAGAGGCTTGCGAGGGAATGGCAATGGGACCGCGAGGAGCTTACAAGGGGATGAGGAGGGGATGGCGAGGGGAATGGAAGGTGCTTAACTGCTTTAGCAGGTGATGGGAAGAACTGATACTGATACTGATACTGAGGCAGGGTTGGGGCCGAAGCTGAAGTTTGAAATGTAGTATCTATGAGGCAGATAAAATAAAAGCAGCTCGACGCTGCATAATTATGGCGGTGAGAGGGGGATTCGAACCCCCGATACGGAGTTACCGTATACACGCTTTCCAGGCGTGCTCCTTCAGCCACTCGGACATCTCACCGCACTTGCGAAGAACCTTTTCATCAGGCTCAGTCGCTGGAACGGTGCTCATTATATAGAATTTCCGTTCATGTGCAAGCGCTTTTTTATGTTTTTTGAAAAATCTTTTTCCATAAATTTAACAAATGGCTTAAACAGGCCAATGCACAGGGAAAATTTCAGTACATGGGCAGCCTGGACTTTCAGAAAGAAACCTGCAGCTGTCACACGCACCACTGTGCTGCGGCTCCACGCAGGTTGTGCTGCAGTAGTTATCAGCAGTCAATGACATGCATCTTCAGACTCCAGCTGTGCCCAGCTGACTGATGACAGCCAGGCTGTTATACCGGTTGCATGAATGCAGGCATGAAAAGCGGAATGCAGAGCGTGTCACGCCTCCAATTGCATGCCAGTGCATTGTGCTTGTGAGCAGGCATGGAACAGAACCCTGTTTATAGCTTTTATGGCTATCTCATGGCTATTACGATGCGCAGGATTTCTGCCACCTGCATGAGCATGTCTGAAGGTATGATTTCCTCTTCATTGCCCTCAGCAAAGAGAGCTCTGGCAAGAGGGGCATTGCGCATGATTGGAATGCGCTCCTGCTTGGCAACTTCGATCATGCGCCTGGCCATATCACCCTCACCTTTTGCCAGCATGTATGGCAGTGGGCATTTCTCTTTGTCGTAATCAAGGGCTACTGCTTAATGGGTTGGGTTGACCACAAGTATCTTGGCTTTACGGGTACGGTCGAGTTTAGACTGATTTTGCATTTCTCTGTGTAACTGCTTTCTTTTAGATTTTATATGAGGATCGCCTTCCTGTTCTTTATACTCACGCTTTACTTCATCCATGGACATCATATGCTGTTTTGTATAGCGGTATCTGGTGAATATCCAGTCAAAAAGGGCAATTACAATAAATGCTGTAAGGGTATAGAGGAGCAGGGCTACCGTCATCTGTCCGCAGAGGGTCACAAGAGACATAACGTCAGATCGATCAACCTGCTTAAGAAGATGGTTAATACGTTTTAGTTATATACCACCTGGATTAGCTGCAGATAACACAGCAGGCGGGCATGCATGCCATCGGGCAATAGCCATAACAAATCTGGCCTTAGCAAACACGAAGGGATTCTTCCTGCATGCTGAATGACAAATACAGGGCCCGAAAAAATGGGGCCGACACCCTGGCTGGTGTCGGCCCCTGATTTTTTTCAGCGACAGGTTTCAGGCTTAAGCTTCAGACCTCACTTGAGGCCCGGCATGCCCTGCGCAGCGCCAGCCGTGAACTGTCAACGTGCGCTGACTTCATAGCATAAGTGCTTTGTATAACAGCAAATAAAGCATAACCTGTACCCACTGTTTGCCACCAGTCAGCTCTGGGCCAATGACCTGCCACCATACTGCGTCCTTCCACATCCGCCACCAGCAGCATCTTAATCGACACTGAACTTGCGTATGAGGTTCTGACCAGGTGGTTCATGATGCTTTACATAATATATGGTAAAACGACCAGTCTTACCCATGTAATCACGATAATACTGGCCTGTGCTTTACATAATGATATGTATTTTGCCAGCTAAAGCGCCTGCAATGCCCATGGTATACGTGGGCATTTTACTAAGAGGGCACTTTACTACGTGGGCACTTTACATAAAGTACTGGTTAGCGTGTGGCCTGTGCCACGACGGCAGCATTAGTCTGCCAGCTGGCGGAGCACTACTTCATTAGTTCATTGCTTCACTTCTGCATTATGCTGGAAGAGTGCTGCCTGGTCCTCTTTGATGCAGGCAGCCTGTGCTTGTGACGCGTTAGCGCATGCGGTTTTCGCTGAAGCGGAACTTCTCGTTGTTGTCCGAGGTAAGCAGCATGGTGGCATCCTGCTGATTTTCCAGAGCCTCATTCAGGCTGCGGCGCTTGTACTCAATAAAGTCCAGGGCCAGTTTGAGGTCGGCGATATGAGTTTTAAGGGCTTTCTGCTTTTCTGACAGAATCTGCAGACGCTCTGGAATGCTCTGATGGCCCAGCTGACACAGCTCTACAAAGGAGCGCATCTCCCTGATGCCCATGCCGCAGTGCTTAAGACAAAGCAGGCCTCGGATCCAGGCAATGTCTTCATCGTTGAAATAGCGATAGTTGTTGCTGTTGCGCTTGATATCCGGAACCAGACCGGCACGACAGTAAAACTTGAGAGTGTCGTAGTTAATGCCCAGCTGTTCACATGCCTGTTTCATTGAGTACATATTATTACCTCCTTTACCGCAGCTCCCTTAACTGAGAGCAGATCACGGCATAACGGCTGTCAGTCCGTATTCCGGCATAAGTATACGGACTGTGCACCTGATGAGCATCTCGTACTCTGATGCCTGGTGCGCCCGTTTGTGAGCTCTCTGCAGCTTACTGTCATACCTGTGTGCAAGGTGCCTGCGCAGGTATGAATACAGAGTGGGTGTAACGGGGGAACTGTGGCGGTAAGTGAGACATCCTGGACCTGTATGTAACTTCATGCATAGCAGTCAGCTGATACAGGAGGGAGGGCACTGTAACTGTGTCCCGGTCACTGACTCGATCAGTATCACGGTCCCGGTCACTGACTAGGGCAGTGTCACGGTCCCGGTCACTGTCTCCGTCACTGTCTCCGTCACTGTTTTACCGTTATGGCCATGGCCTTTGTGAATATTGTTATGGGTACACGCAGGGTTAGGCACTGATGCTCAAAACGGGGTGTTAAATGGGAAAATCAGGCTCTTCCTGGCAGAAAGACAGAGCCATTTGGTCCTGCTTGGCAGGCAGGGATGTAAAAATACTCTTATACCGGCCAGAGAATGGCAGGTTATCTTGTTACCTTCTGTGTTTTAGTGCCATTGCTGGCACTGGTTGATTAGATTGATTGTTGTCATACCAGGCACGTATCTCCTTATGCTTTACCATGCCGGATGTCTGATCTGCGATTTGGAGCACAGCTGCGAATTTCATAAAGAAAAACTGCAGGCAGCTGCGCTCATTCAGGAGCGCAGAAATCGCCCGGAGCTGGTCGAGCCATGCTCCTGGAGAGAATTTGAATAAATCATTAACAGCCAGTAATCCTCAGTGTTTGATAACACAACACAAGCGCAGCAGCGCCGGTATGATGCTCTCAGAGCCGGCAGCAGCGGCCAGGCAGTATGTAGTATGTACAGGCAGTATGCAGTATGCAGCAGACACATAGGGCACTATCGACGTTTGACTGGCTGTGCAGGAAAGCACCTGCACATGAGTGCACCAGTGGCTGTCGTTAGAAAGCCCTCAACGTATGAGCTTAATGGCCATGCAGTACATACATAACTGGCATCACTCATGCCCCCGGGCATTGCCGTTTCTCGTATGATCTGAGGCCATAGCATTGGCTATGTCATGGAAGTTCTGCTGTGGCCATGCAACTGATCCGGGATCCAGTTCCCCGGGATTAATCTTTCAGGCTATAGCCATTGAGCCTGTAGTTAACCCTGATGCCCATTATTCAAAATGATCTCTTGTGGTATGCAAGTGTGTTGAGATGTTTGAGCCTTCCCGAATCACTAACCAGTACCCTTTGTGAGTTATGCGGGTACAAATACGGAGGCTGCAGCAGATTTTGTGGTCGTCAGTCTGAGCTCCGGTACTGTTGATACCTTATTAAGCTCTGACGGGTCTTTATGTTCTGCTGTCTATAGATAACAAATTAAGCCTGTAAGTTAAGGCAGATAGAACTAAGTATTTGTACGTGATTCTAAAAGTCTCTGCGGTTTTTCGTCAATACGCCAATATCATGCGTAAAATTTTGCAAAGTCAGGGAAGTTGCGTTTTATTGCGGTGAATAAGCATACATTAAAGCTGGCTTTGCAGATATGTGACTTTAAATTTGTGCGACTTTATGGGGAGCAAGGACGGTTCAACAAAAGTAAGTTACTTGCGTTTTATTGCTTAATATGCCCTGATTGTCATGAGATTTGTCCACTTGTTGGACAAGAATCAAAAAATCTTGCGATCTGTGCCTCATTTTTAAGGTGCACGGCACGGTCAAAAATGGTGCAATGCAAACGCATATAAGGCCAAAATCAGCCAGTTTATCAGGCACTGTGCACATTTGAGGCTAAATGCACGAATTGCACATTTGGTTTAATATTCTCTTAGCAGCTCTTCAGCTTCGATCGCCTGTGCAAGGGACTTTATCCCGGGTATGAAAACCCGGTAGTACTTTTGGTTGAAAGGCAGGGATTTTAATGACAGATTATGAGCCATAATTTTTGAAAAGTGCTGAATTTATGCGGTCAAAAGCCTAAAAACCCGGTAACTGCGCCCGTCATCGCAACACTTCCATACAAGCTGATAATGTTCAATACAGGCATGAAAATACCTTGATAAATGTGAGCAAAACCAGGCAAAAACTTGCCAGGCTCCTTGAGCAGGCAAGACTGACATGGCAGTCCGCTGCAGTTGTATATGGCCCGTCAATGTGATAATCGCCCACCCCCGGCCCGTAAGTCCTGCCACTCTTCTAAGGAAACCACTATCAGCTCACTTCCTGCTGGCACATTTGCAGGACCACTATGACCTGCATTCAAACAGCACTGTTGGCCTCCCGGTAATCCAAACAGCACAGTCAGTCCCGCTGAAATCCATACAGCACAGTCGGCCTCCCGGTAATCCATACAGCGCAGTTGGACTCACGGTAATCCATACAGCGCAGTCGACCTCCTGGTAATCCATACAGCACAGTCGGCCTCCCGGTAATCCAGACAGCGCAGCTGGACTCACGGTAATCCATACAGCGCAGTCGGCCATACTGTGTCCTGTCTGCAAGTCTGCAAACCTGTCCGACCGCAGGCCAGCTTCATGAGAGTTGCAGCTGACCCTGCAGGTAAAACATTCTGACATCCCGTGCTCAGTCTATCTGCTGATGCTGGGCACAGCTCATAGAGAGTCCCTGTATCGTCACCAGGGCGGCACCATTGCCTGTAACTGACATACTACGTAAAACCTTGCCATGGTCTCCAGCAGCATCAGTGCGCGTGCACGATGCAGTCTGTAAGTACAAGGTGTATTCAGTATGGATGCATTCTAATATTCTGGAGCTTCGGCCGCGACTGATGGCATGGCAGGTTTTGCTGGGATGCTCTGGTCCCCAGAGGCGGGGTAGTGCCCTGCCTTGCGGTCAGGGCAGATTATGATGGCGGTGGAGGTGGGGAAATGAAAAAGGGCCGGCAGCAAAGCTGTCCGGCCCGGGCCGCCACGCGGCCTGCGGCCGGGGCGGATGAAAGTGTTAGTGAGAGCGGAACTATTCCTGCTCAGCTGTTCTGGTTACCAGGTTGATGGCCTCGTCATTGTAGACAATGTCATTGAGGGTGCGGGCCTGACGGTTAAGGCTGTTCTGGACAGTCATGTTGAGGTATTGGGCGTAAGGAACGTTCATAACCTCGGCATAGGTCTTGAGGTCTTCAGCAGAAGGCTCGCTTACCTTGCGCAGTACGCCCAGAGTCTCGGTGCCGTTGTTGGAGGCAATCACCCAGGCTTTCTGAGTGTCCACTGGCAGAGCATATACAGCCTGGTTGAACTCAGGACCTACGGCATCAACAGATGGAGAGAGCACAACGCCCTTTCTGGCAGTTACGTTTTCAGGCAGGGCAGCATTCTCATCCTTTGTGACGGCCATGGCGACCTTCTCAAGAGCCTTATTGATGGCAACATTGAGCTTGTCCTTTTTGACCATGGCGACGGCATCGGCCTTAACCTCATCGAAGTTACGCAGAGCAGCGTCGTGGTGCTCGGTAACGTTGATTACGATGGAGTTGTCATCATCGATGGAGATAACCTGGCTGTTAACGCCTGAGTTGTAAACTTCCTCATTAAAGGCAAGACCCTGTACTGCAGCATTGTCCAGAGGCCATGCAGCCTTGGTATCGCCCTGATCGAGCAGACCGGAGTTCTTAATCTCAAGCTTGAGAGCCTCAGCGGTTACGTCAAGAGAGTCCGGGTTCTCAAAAGAGAGGTCAGACATGGTGGTAACACGCTGGTTGTACAGGTCGCGGGCCTGAGCGGTGATGTAGGCGTCCCTGACCTTGTCCTTGACTGCAGCAAGCTCTGGAGCATGAGGCTCAACAATTTCAGTGAGGCTTACAAAGTGAGCGCCGGTTTCATCATCAATGCGGTCGCTTACCTGACCTGCAGTGGTCATGGCAAATACGGCAGCATCCAGATTGGCAGCCATCTCACCACGTGAGAACAGGCCCATGTCGCCACCCTTGGAGGCAGTGGCCTTGTCATCAGAATACTTCTTTGCCAGCTCAGCAAAGGACTTGCCGTCCTTAATGCCCTTTTCAACAGCGGCAAGACGCTTGTCGTAATCCTTGCTGCCCTTGCGGATAACAATGTGAGCTGCGCGGCGCTGCTCCGGCAGGGTGAAGTCCTCAGAGTACATGTTGAAGTACTCTTCAAGCTTCTCATCGGTAACTTCAACTTCCTTGCGCAGATCATTTACTGACAGGAGCAGGTAGTTAAAGCGTACAGTGGCCGGGGCCATGAATCTGTTGTGGTTGGCGTCATAGAAAGCCTTTGCTTCCTCGTCGCTGGCGGTAATGCCCTTTTCAATGTCAGCAGCATCAACAGTGTAGAGATCCACAGTACGGGACTGGGAAATGATGCGGGCTACATTATCAAGCTCAAATGGCAGAGGAATGGTTGAGGCAGTGATAACAGGACGGGCAACAGCCTCGGTCATCAGAGAAACACGCAGCTGCTCGCCGTAATAGTCAGGGTTCATTCCCATGTTGCGAACGCTGGCCAGATAGAGCTCGTTATTGAAGCGGCCATCTTTCTGGAATGCAGGGCTTCTGCGGATTACATCACGTACCTGCTCGTCGCCAATACGTACATCCATATCCCATACAGCAGCATTGAAGGCAACATTGTCGATCATGCGCTCCAGAACCTGCTTCTTGAGGCTGGCGACGTACTCAGGATTTTCCAGCAGATCTGAGCCGTTAGGAATACGGTGCAGCTGGTTGGCCTGACGGTTGTACTGATCGGTCCACTCATTGGCGGAAATCTTGTAATCACCTACGGTGACAGGATCAGTATTGAGCCTTGGGATTAAATAGCCGCCCACACCGGTGAGCACGAAAGAAACAATGATCAGGGCAAGCAAGGTCTTAAAGGCCTTGGAATTGGCACCGTCGCGTAATTTGTCCGATAACATCAACTTTTCCCCGCAATTCATCACCGTGCCTGACCAGAACTTAAAGTCACGCTCAGAGTAAAGCAGAACATGGTCTTTGCTGATCTGCTGGCAACTGTGCTGATGATGAACTGCCACTAACACAATAAAAAAAAAGCTGCCTGATAACGGGCACTGGCCCGGTTTTGCAGCAGGGCTAAATATTAGCATAGCCCCGTACCATATAAAAGCTGGCCATGGTCCATAAACCCGGACTTCATGCCAGTTGCAGCAATGCAGAGAAAGCATCACCTGTGACAGGCTCAGTACAGTCAGGCCCGGGCATGAGTGTTCAGATGCCGGTCACGATTTGTGGCGACAGGTGCGGGCTCAGCTGCGGGCTACGCTCTCATAACACCCAGGCCATGGCTGTCATGACCTGTAAGTCCTGGCAGCCATGTCTGCAGGAGTTTTGCTGTCAGGTCAGCAAAGGACACTATAGCAGTGCTTAATGAGCGCCTGCTTAGCTGCCTTATACTCATGACCGTCATGTGGGGCTCAGAGCTGCTGGCTCCTGATCTGCAAACGCACGAGACTTACACAAATACAGAGCGCCAGCTTATCAGGTCACATCAGTACTGAGTCAGGCAGATTTAAACCGGCCTCAGGCAGTGAACGCATCCTGTGTATATATTTGAGCCGCTGGTTTTAGAAAGCATCAGGCTGGCGTGTTGGCCGCAGGACCATTGGTTATTTAAGACAGCTGACTGCGGGGCTCGCCTGCTTATCAGGCCTGCGCCATGGACTTTGCACATAGGGGCCGTGGCACATGAGTTGGCGGACAAGGACAAGAGCAGATGCCGGGCAGATTTTAAAAGGAGGGATGGGCTTTATAAAGCAGAGTTTTGCAGTGGGAGGGCCGACTTGATCGATTTCTGGCTGGATGAGCGATTGATTGATGAGCTGATGGTGTGCCCTGCAGACTGGTAAGCTGAGGGATCGCCCTGCAGACTGATGAACTGATGGAGTGCCCAGCAGATTGGCAAGCTGAGGGATCGCCCTGAAGATTGATTAACTTATGGTGTGCCCTGCAGGTTGATGAACCGAAGAAGCAATTGATTGATGGGCTTCAGTGGCGGTTGCGGCGGCAGGCAAAAATAAGGCGTCTGACCGGACACCGTATGGTGCCCGGACAGACGCCGGCAGTTAAGCGGCGTACCTGAGGTACGTTGCCGTAACTGTCTTATTCGTTAACCTGGGCCTTGAAGGTCTTTCCGGCACGGAATGCTGGGAGCTTGGAAGCCGGAATAGTAATCTCTTCGCGGGTACGTGGATTACGGGCGGTACGGGCAGCGCGATCGCGTACCTCAAAAGTACCAAAACCGATGAGGGTTACATTGTCGCCACTGGCTAAGGCATCCTTGACAGACTCCATAAAGGCGTTAACAGCACTGTGTGAGGCAGTGTTGGACAGACCGGACTTGGCGGCTACTCGGGCTACTAATTCACTTTTATTCACGTGACACACTCCTGGGAAAGACAAAAAACAGGTCCTTGAGTTCAGTGAGCAAAAGCCTATGACCAGCGGAAAATAAAATGGCTGTTCTGGTCAGGCAGGCATTTACCTTCAGACAAAGGGACCGGTGAAACCACTTCAGACCTGAACCTGCAAAGTCAGTTCAGGTATTTTCTGCCCCTTTCATCTTCTCCTTGTGATGACTGAGGGCAGAGCCCCGTAGCTATTAAGTCTCATCAGCTCTTGCTGACTGTCCTTGCACGGAAGGCCAACTCAAATTGCAGCTGCACTGCTGGTGTAATGTTTTAGACAGACAGCAGGGGCATTAATCAGGATATGGCGTAGTCTGCCTTTGGGGCAGGCTGCAGGGATGCTTAAGAAATACAGGGAATGCTTAACAGTACCAGCTGTTCCAGGCCCCTGACGGGGCTCACTGTGCTGACAGCTCTGTTGTAGCAGCGCATTAAAAATCAGGAAAGAAAGTACTGCATGACCTGACTTCAGGAACAAAACTGAAAATCAGGGGCGCCTTAACATAGCTCATGCCATGCGCCTTAAACCGGGAACAGGCCCTCCAGCTGCCAGAGGGCATGCTGTCAGTGCGACAGTACCATGGCAGGACCCGGGGATACTTCACTATGAACTGGTGCAGCTTACAGAGCAGGCTGCAAGGACATGACCGTCCTCCAGACAAATCGTTTTGGCTGCTCAGGCGCAGCCTTGAGTACAAAGACCGCCCTCGGACCACAGGCACGCTGCATAAGGCTCAGGCCAGCGTCAAAAACATTATGCACAACTGGAATCAAAAACCTCAAACGTGATCCCAAAAGCGGGATCTGCCTCGCAACTTTTGTTGTTAAAGCATGCCGAATTGCGATCTCACAGGGGTTTTTATCTGCGCTCAAACCCGCATTGCGCCGTGAATTATCACTAGTCAAGCCCCTTTAAAAGTCTGTATCTATGGAAAGCATGTCCACGGGGCTTTCCAGGATACAGACTTTGAACTCAGAGCAAGTTGTACAATGTGATATACATGCCTGAAACTCAATACTGGCAGGGCCCTGGTAAATAGCATTAAAAGGGCCTGATCCGGGGCCGGATAAGGACGTTTTGAGTGCCATATGACAGGATCTGCAGTACGAAATCAGGCCCACAGTATCGTCCTGCAGTGAACCATGAGGCAGGCCCGCCTAATGGTTTTTGCACCATAGCGAGGCTCAAGCCCCATAACAGGTCAAAACCGCCCCCACAGGCCGCCTTACGCATCACCCCCAGCAGCAGCTGACTGCTCAGAAGAACTGGCATCACTGGAATAAAAGACAGGTCAGCCAGGACACATCAAAGCTGAATCAGGCACATCCATCAGCCCAAATTAATCTTAAGCAAGAAACTCCCAGTGCACTGCAACTCCCATCACAGCAAGCCGGACAGATCACAGCTCTGCAGAGGGCGGTCACTTGTGCGGCCGGGGATTGCTCCCTGTCACTCGCCATGCTCGCATGAGTAAAGGTGAGAACGGCTTGAAAACGGCAGACATTGTTAGTGGAAGGCTTGCATAAGCTCACTCAACAGTCGCAAGTCACCACTCCGCGTTGCCACTCAACAGTAGCCGTTTACCACTTAACAGTAGCCAGGGCACGCAAGGAGCAGCCTTGAGCTGGTAGCTATGCTATGCGGAGCAATGCCGTGCATGCGCTGCCATGATGTGTATGCCGGGAATGCCGGGACAGGCATGTCATAGCTTTATGAGGGCGGCATGGAGGAAAGAATGCAGGGGAATGAGCTGCCTCATGACTGAGCGTAGATAACGGGCGGGAACAGAGTCGGGACAGGAACTTTTGTAACCTGCTGCTGTGAGCAGGTGGCAGTGAGCACTTTAAAGGCAACTCCGTCAGCTGTGCCTGACGGGTAAAGTAAAGGATTGTCTGATCAGGCTGGTCTGTGACTGTCTGATTTTGCTAAGACCATGCACATAAGGGCACAGTCATTGAGCTCTTCCCCTGTAAGGCAAAGGGGCTTAACTGGTTTGCTGCATGTCAGCTTCACAGTTTTACTGTGCAGGGCTGTGGGCAGGCGCACCGTACGCCGTTACCTGGTTACAGGGACAGGTAAAGCGCAGCCTTATGGCGGCTGTTGACCGAGCTGATATTAATTCTGGAAGGGGCAGAGCTCTTACCTGGACAGAATCCCGCCAGGTACAGAGCCCTTGCAGGGCCAGCTCCCTGACAGGGACATGGCCCTGCAAGGGCATGTACTTACATAAAGTCAGGGCATTCTGACTGAGACATGCCTTTTTAGCCGTGCTGCTCTAATATAGCTGCCCAGGACAAAGGCAGCTGCAGCCGGGCGTGGCCCTTGCTGTTGATTCAAAGGTGTTTTTAATGATGAGCTGTACAACTGCCTGGTAATTTGTGAGCAGGAATCAGCTGTCTTAGAACTGTTTGCGCCCGCCCCCTGGGCCTGGAGTATAAGAGGGGCCCCCGCTCAGACTCCCTAACGCTGACAGTTGTACAGACTGGACTGCAGCAGAACCTGAAACGAAAACCTCTCCGCCTGTGTTTACTGCAGGACCTGAGGGCGAAAAACGTGTTTCGTAACGTCAGGCACAAACAGACAGACAAACAATAAACTGTTGATTGTTTGATTTTATAAGTTTTCAGGAGCGAGTTAAGACCTGAGAGGATTTTTGGCGCCCGGCATGTACTCACGACTGTCGTTATGACCGTTAGCAATGGCATTCCAGTCAAATTAAATGTTCAGCCACAGATCATGCTATTACACAGCAAAATGCCATGTTGATAAGGTTTTATCACTTTTATCAGACACTGGGACAGTCTGCTTACACAAAATCTGATGTCAATTTGTCAAATGAAAATACTTGTGGAAACGTCAATTTTAGTTACGCACGAAAAATAAAAAATGTGTGTAAAATCACATAAGCCCAGGAGTGACTGCATTTCTGTTATCCCGTCCTTTCCCGCCAGCTCCAACAGTCTGCCCTGTCCCGCCAGCCCAACATCCTCCCAACGACCATCAGTTCAGATAAACCGTAATTTACTGCCCTTCTGCACAGAGCCCGCCCTGTTTTAGGCATTCAGCTCCGTCTGCTCTTCACTCAGCTACCTGAACAGGTATGACCGCAAACATCAGAGCTTGCAGCCGGGTAATGCATGTCAGCATAAGTACCCACCTCAGGCACTTACTGAGCACCAGCATCAGATGCTCAGTCACCCCCTCATGTCGGCAGCTGCTGCATCTGCTGCTGCAGCTTCATCTGCGCCCGCGCCTTCTGACAAAGCTGAGCGTCTGCCAGCACTATGGCATCCCCGGCCTGCGCCGTCTTCAGACTCATATTCCATACAAAGGCTTTATTTAGCACCTGCATCAGCAGCTGTTGTCTCATCTAAAGCGCGTGCTGCATGACCGGCAGCAGGTGCAAGCTGCTCAGCAGCTTCATTGGCCTCGGCCTCTGAGGCAACAGCCTGAGCGGTGCCGTACTTATGCGAGCTGTTATCCTGGGCATCCTCAGCCTTAGTGTCTGCATCCAGTGAGGCAACGGTCGCGGCGCATGGTGAGGATGTCTCTGCACCCGCACCTGCACTTGCGCCTGCAGCTGTCTGGGCCCTGGCCGGCGCACTGGCGACGTCTGAGGCTGACCCTGAGGTCACGCCTGATGCCGGTGGTGAGGGCGGTGCCGGGTGCTGGCCCTGAGCGCGCTCGCGCAGCAGCTGGATAACGAGGGCAGTGATGACACCGGCACTGATACCGGCTCCCACACAGTAATTACTGTTGCCATACAGCTCGGTTAAAGCAGAAGCCGTGAAGCTTGCGGCAATGGGAACATAGGCAATCAGATTCAGGGTACGCAGACGGGCACGCGGACGCATGGCTACAGCCAGGGCAATAAAGGTAGCAGGCAGGGCAGCGGTAAAGCCAAAAGAGGAGAGATCGCCAAAGCTTGAGCCTATGATGCAGCCAATAAATGCTGAGAGCACCCAGGCAAGCCACAGGCTGATTCCAAGAGTCATGTAAAAGGCAAAGGAAAAGCCCTCACCGCGCTGAGCGCGGCGGTTGAGGTCCTGCATGTTAAGCGCCCATACCTCATCTACCATGAAAAAGTAGAGCAGGCCAATGCGCCAGCCTTTCTGCTCACGCACGTAAGGAGCCAGAGCCATGCTCAGCACAATGTGACGGGAGTTAATCAGAAAGGTGGTAAAGGCAATCATGATAATGGGAGGAGCCGCTGACCACAGACCCAGAGCAGCAAACTCACTGCCGCCGGCAACATTAAGGCCGGTCATGAGCATGGTGGTAAGGGGTGACTGTCCTACATGACTTGCCTGGGCACCCAGAATCAGGGCCAGGGGAATAAGGCCCATCATCAGCGGGGCAACAGCCAGCAGAGCATGCTGAATTTCTTCCTGAATTCTACTCACATCTTTCTCTCAAACTAAGTTAAGGCTCATAGGCTCTTCATCTTAAGGAACATCAGCTGCATGCTCTGCAGCAAAGGATCATCAGCTGCATGCTCTGCAGCAGCAGGCTCCTGAGCTGATGGCTCATGATTTAAAGGATCTGCAGCAGCCGCTCTGCAGCAGCCGGCTCCTGAGCTCTGGGCAGGCAGGCCATCCGGGCCATGCCATTGAGGCATCATATCTGACCAGTCTGACATCAGGCCGGACAGTTAAGGAATTCATTCGGCCCTGTGGCCAAAGCTCAGCACCTTTACCGCCCTGCGCATAAGCTCAGCTGTCACTGCGTCAGGAGCTCAGCAGGTATTATTGCGGACCTGTTGTTCTGTACGACCTCGAGCATATTTTCCTGCCCGGCTGCACAGTGCATACTCTACATGCCACATTTCAGTCGGCTCATGCCGCATTATCGTTACGCCACTGTAAAGCATATTCACGCCGTATATCAGGGCTTATACCATGAGCTGGCTACGTACTCGACGCTTGTATGACCAGGGACGCTTGCATTCACACAGCATGATCCTGTCGCATCCTGGCATGCACCCAGGCAGCTGAAACAAATAGTCTGTCGGGCAATTACAAACAGAGAGCTTTCTAACATTATCGGTCTTTGCAAAAGGTGCATGCCTGCTTCTCAGGCATGGCAGCACTGCCTTACTCAGACAGGTAAGGTGCATGTAATCTAATCTGGTACAGCGCTGCAAAGGTTGAGGCCAGAAATTCAGGCACTTGCTGTCCTGCCTCTGACTTGACCCTGAGACTGGGGTTATGAAGTATAGCGCCAAAGCTCATCTCAGGGCATTGATTTTGTCCATTTGTCCCTGTGCCTGGCAGCTCCGGGAGGCTCTCAAGCTCAACCTGCCTGCCTTACCTCTCATTATCATGACAGAGGGCAACATGGTAATAAGAATGGGCACCATGTCATAAATACCACGCTGCATTTCCTTTAAGGCACTAATATTATCTGATCAGCTTTCACTCAAAAGAATCTCCCGGCCCCACCATGCATCATCCTCGGAGCCCAGTCACGGCTCAAACCCTCATCCATATACATGACAGGCACCCGGCCCATCCATAACCCGCTTCCACATACACGCCTGACGCCCTGTGCTCAACACCGCCTGCGGCCCGCCTTGATACTGTCCTGCCCGCCTGCCTTAATGTCATTATCCATACTGTCTGTTACCCTGCCTGAATAAAAGCTGCCTCAGCAGGCCAGTCATGACACTGTGCAGCCAAACTGCTCCCACGCTCTTACTGTGCACCCACAGCCTGGAGCTCATACCACTATCTCACCGAATCAACAGCCTCGAGCTCAAACCGCTATCTCACAGAGTCCACAGCCTGGAGCTCATGTCATGAGCTCATGCTGGCGGTGCTGCCCTTATGGGGGTTTGTTATCCGGTACAGCCATACAGCTGCATATGCGGCTGCTTCGGGCAACCAGAGGGCATTACAATGCTGCCTCGCTCAATTTCTCCAGCTTGCCGGCCCGTCAACAGCAGGCCCGGCTGTAAGCCCCTGTTCATAAGACACTGCTGTCAGTACAGCAGGCATGTTATCAGTCATGCTGGCCCATCAGAAACTGCACCCTGCTGCACAGGATGATGGCAGGCAATAGCGCAGCGTGTTTTTGCGCGGTTGCCCTGTATGGCCTGATATGGCCTGTAGTTAAAGGCCTGGTCTGATATGGCCAGGTGTGCACCGTCATAGCCGGCTACAGCCTGTCATAACAGGGCTTGAGCTGTCATGACTGGCATGGGCCTTTGCCGTTGCGAGGTATTGCCTGGTTACATAAAGTTCTGTAAAAGGGCAAGTAAAGCCACACTGGCGCAGATAGTAATGCCCAGGTTGAATTTAAAGGACATGACCAGAGCCACAAAAAGAGTGGTCAGCATCTTCCAGTCAGTGGTCATAAAGGCAGGAGCGGCCACGCTTACCATTACACAGCATGGGCTGGAGTCAAGCACGGCACGGGCGCGGGCACTGAGAGTGCGTTTGCGCAGCCACAAAAAGCCCATGATGCGGGTTGAGTAGGTGGCGGTAGCCATGGCCAGAATGGTAATCATTTCGTAGATATTTGGCAAAGCAAAAACAGAGCTCATGACATTGTCCTTTTATTCATCTGTTCGCGCGCAGCAACTGATTTTTCACTCTTCGGGCACCCTGGAGGTTATCCCTGGCGTGCTGCGCGCCTTAATATTCTGTAAAGCGTAAGTATGGCTGTTATTGAGCCGACTGTCCCCTGTGCAGTATTGCCAGGAAGGCCCTTAAGCTTCCGGGCAGATGCCGTCCGGTCATATGCACTCCAGCCAGAGGCCGACAGGCAAGTTGCCATCAGGTATTATGCCGTAATGGCAGCAGGTCTTCGACCTGATATTCCTGTCAGCGCCCGCCCCGGACG
This sequence comes from Anaerobiospirillum sp. NML120511, assembly GCF_023050955.1. Lineage (NCBI taxonomy): Bacteria > Pseudomonadati > Pseudomonadota > Gammaproteobacteria > Aeromonadales > Succinivibrionaceae > Anaerobiospirillum > Anaerobiospirillum sp. NML120511. The sequence continues at coordinate 28,821 of NZ_JALKIK010000011.1, read as the reverse complement.
CTTTGGCCCGTCCCGGTCAGGCATACCGCAAGGAGGACATTACTTAATTCTTTGCTCAATACTGGTGTCTGGTCCCGGCATGGCTGGCAGCCTGGTACAGGCTGCTGGATGCACCCATGTGCAAGCTTATGGATTCACCTTGATTTAAGCATGCCGGATGCAGCCATATGTAAGCTGCTGGCTATTGCATCACTGTTACTTCAGATAAGAGCCTGAAGCTGCATAAGCATTGCTGTCCTGAGCACAGTCAGTCTGCACTGCTCAGGGCAGGAGCATACTGTGCAGGGCTGAGCCCTCTCTGTGCATGGTTTCATTATCGGGGCTGAGCTGACCATGACATCAGTCCGCAGGTCCTGCAAGGTTACTGCAAGACAGGAACTGTAGCTCAGAGGAGCGGCTATGGGCCTGACCTGCAGGTCAGGCCGTGCGCAAGGGTATTATCCCTGGGATCATAAGCCTACTTAAGCGCAGGGCCGGCAATGCTCTCCTCTGAACCAGGAGCCGGTCGGGAAGTTGTGCTGTCAGCCTGGCTGGCGCTCACCCTGTTTGACTCTGGGATACTGGTATCAGTTGCAATGCTGTTGTCCGGAGCAGATGCCGACTGGGCTGAATGGGCTGACTGAGCCTGTGCAGCCGCAGCGGTGGCATCCTGAGTCGTACTGCTTGGCGGGGACGGCATGGCAGCGCTCAGGGAGGTGTCGCCCTCAGGGGGTGTTATTTTAAGCTTTTCTTTAATGAGCTGGCAGATAAAAGCTGTGATCAGACCACAGACAATGCCTGCACCGACACAGTAATGAGGATTGCCATATACTGAGGTCAGACCGGCACCCAAAAAGCTTGCCGTTACCGGGGCATATGTCAGGGCCGCACCGGCACTGGTGCCAAGGCGGGCCCTGATATCAGGGAGAATTCTGGGACGCATGGCAATGGCAAGGGCAATAAAGGTAGCTGGCAGTGCTGCCATAAAGCCATAGCGGGACAGATCACCAAAGCTGTTGCCCAGAATACCGCCGGCAAAACAGCTGAAGGCCCAGGCCATCCACAGACCAACACCACAGCCTATGTGAAAGCCGTAGGAAAAGCCTTTGCCCTCAAGAGAGCGACGCTGAATGTCCTGCATGTCCAGAGCCCAGGACTCATCTACCATCAGAAAGTGACCAAAGTACAGACGAAAGCCTTTCTGATCCTTCATATAAGGGGCAAAGGTAACACCCATGACAATGTGACGGGAGTTGATAAGGAAGGTGGTAAAGGCAATCATCAGCACCGGCGGGGCAGAGGACCACAGACCAAGGGCGGCAAACTCACTGCCACCTGCAAGGTTAATGGCTGACATGAGAAAGGTAGTAAGAGCCGACTGGCCTACCTGACTTGCCTGGGCACCCAGAATCATGCCCAGAGGCACAAAGCCCAGCATAAGCGGCAAAGCTGTGTAATAGCCACGGCGGAACTCAGAGAACATATAAACTCCTGTCAGTCAGACATGCACTGTGCGACCTGCACTGTGCAGCACTGTACCCATAATCCCAAAATCCACTTTCCCCATGCCCTGTTACCGGCACTATGCCCGGCAGCACGGCACGTCAGATCTGCCCTCAGCAAGGCCCGGCATGGCAGCACAGCTCAGTAAAGGCAGCACCTGGCAGCTGCCGGCAGCACCGGAAGCTGGAAATGCTCAGCCCCATTGAGTGCTCAAAGAGCACGAAGCTGCTGCTTTGCCACAGCCTGGCAGGGACGTGAGCCGGCCGTGGCCATTGTTGGCCACGGTGCTGGTATGTCTGCAGCCTTGCTGCACTGTGCTCCGGGCCCTGAGCTTTTGCCCTGGCCTCAGGGCCATGGGGCCATTGGGCCGTGGGGTTATGAGCAGCTATGGGGCACTGTCAGGCCAGCGCTTTTCAACCCGCAGCTTGTGAGACTGCTGCCTGCGTACCACAGACACGGTCCCGTTCACGGGCCATTGGCATAGCCCTGACAGTGCCGGGCTGGGCAGGGCCGGGATGTGCGCAGCGCGCAGCGCTGTGCCTGGGTGCTTTGGCGCGGCAGAGCGCTGCCGGCCTGCTGCAGCGGCATGATGGCCTGCGCTTGCCTGATTACAGGGCGCAGGTGCCAGGAGACAAATCAGGGGAATTTGAGGATCAGGAAAGAAACCAGGTGCCATATCCATAATGGGAGGGCAAAGGTTACAGATCCATAAATAAACTTAAGGCAGGATCGGGTGATCCTGCCTTGTAGAGCAAGTATAGGCACAAAGTGCTTTGCAGACCAGTCAAAGGGCCATCCAGGTGCACGCTCCCGGCTCAAATGCTCCGCAATGGACGCCTTTGCCTCAAAGCTGTGCATAAGGCCCGGCCCATAGCGACCCAGGGCCCTTGTCATGGATACACAAAAGCCCCCGGCCCCGGCCATGGATACAGGTTACGCATCAGATGCCTGCGGTCAGGACCACTGCTGACAGCAGAGCCTGCCTGAATAAGTGACAGTCAGCAGGTCAGACTCATCTCTGCCCATGCGGCCATGCAGCCATACCGACATGCTGCCAGTCTCTGGCCATGATGCCATCTCCTGGCCAACGAGCCATGCGGCCATTCTCGGGCCATGCGCCCCGGTCCAGGTTACGGCACCATCAGGCGGCACTGCCTGCAATGAGCTTACAGGGCAGGACGTCCATGTTGCCCGGTACTGGCCAGACGGTGCGCCTTGCATTGTGCCAGAGGGCAGATTGAGCAAAAGTGACCTTCAAAGACAGCAGAGCATGCCTTTACCGGCGTAACTGCAGGACATACTGGACAGTAGGAGGATCCATGACTGGCCGAGGCAGCCATGACAGTCGGGCCCTGTCTGGTGGCCGGGTGCTTACAGATATGGCACTGCAGGGCAATATCATATCAGGGGCTCTGCAGGGCTGTACCAGGTTGCCTTACTGCCCGGCAGGGGACTCTGGCAGCATGTGCTGGCATGGCCGGGCTGTGCTGATCATGACTTGCCATTACTTACGTGCTGCCCCGGGCCTTGCTTTACTCCACCACTGTCCACAGGCCCTCGGAGTCAAACTCATCATCAGGACAGATATCATCGATAAAAGATGGTATGCCACTGTCATCAAAGCTTAACTCACCGCCAGAGGCTGTTGCCGATGCAGCAGCCCTTGCAGTACCGGCTGCAGGGGCGGCGCTGCTGCCTGCAGGCGCAGCCGGGGAGCTGTTGACAGCCGGAGCCGGCCCGGCAGCACCCTGGACGGCGCCATGGGGCCTGATTGCCTGACCTGAACGCACAGCTCTGTCACTGTCTTCTGCAGCGACGGGCACTGCACCTTTAAAGTGGGAGGCACCAGTGCTTACAGCGGCCGCTGTACGGTCGCGGCCTGAGAGCCTGCCTGGGGCTGCGCTGCTGCTGACCTTAAGGACAGGGCTGTGCGCCCCTCCTGGGTTCTCTGCATGGGCACGCCCCGCTGTCTGTGCCGGAGCTGCGGTGTCAGCTGCCTGTGCCGGAGCTGCACAGTCTGCAAGTACTGCCGGGTCTGCATCTGCTACACAGTCATCCGGATCTGCATGATCTGCCGGAGGTGCATGGTCTGCCGGGGCCGCCTGGGCTGCAGGGCATGCTGTGCCGGGAGGTGCTTCTGAGTCAGCCCCGGTGGCCGCTGCGGCTGAGGCTGTGGCCTCGTTTCTGGCGACCAGGGCCTCGGGATCGCAGCCAAATCTCCAGGCCTGCAGCAGGCGCTGGGCCTGACCTGGGGGCGTGTGGATAATATTGCCCTTACGTCTTATGCCGTAGGCTGCAAGTTTGGAGCATATGCTCTGCAGTATGTCCTCATCACTCATTGAGTACTGATCCATACGCGATGAAATGATGTACCAGCTGGCATTGTGGCCGTAGTTGAGGCCGGCTGATGAGATAGTGTAGCCCTGCAGTACTGTGATTTCATCCTGAGCCGCCACCACATAGCGTTTGATTTTGCTGTAGACCAGCAGACGGTAGCTTTGCAGATTCATTTCCACGAGGGCCTTTTTCATGCTGGAGCACTCAGAGCAGTGGCTGACAAAGGACGGGCCGTAGATAAACTCATACATGGTATTTAACAGGCTGTACATGGCAGCACTGCCAGTGCGCAGCAGCACATTACGCCCCCTGATAAAGATATCGGAGCTGCCCTTGTTAACCGTAAGCACCTGGGCACTGCGCTCAAAGATGCTCATGGCCTGCCTCCAGCGCTGCAGCTCCCTCTCCACGGCCTTAAGCTCACGCCTGATATGCACGCAGTGCTCCCATGGACCACTGTCACGCCCATGGCCATTGAGCTCAGCCCGGCTGCCTGTGGCTTTGACGCCCTCCGTGCCCTGCATGGCCTGCATGCCGCTCGTGTTCAGCATGCCACGCATTGCCGGCCTGCCCGGTATTCTCTCAGGGCCCCTGGCTGCACAGCCCGGGGCGGCAGCTGTACCTGCGGCTGGACCGGCTCCCGTGCCTGAACAGGCGCCGGCGGCTGCGTCAGCGGCAGCTGCATGGGCGGAGGCGGCTGCAAGGCGACCAAGCAGGTCGGCGCGGGCGCCCTGCAGCTGCGCCATGGCAGATGTGCATCTGCGCAGCTCAGAGCTGACCATGATAAGGGCGCGGGTGCGCATCAGCACATACTCATGAATCAGGGTTCTGATATGGTAGTCCCAGCGCTTTGAGTGGCGGCGGGCATATCTGGTGTCAGTGGTATGGTCGTAACATTTAGTAATGCGATCGAGACCTGACCACTTGCGGTCAAAGCGGTATAAATCCATGGCCTGATTTACCAGCCACAAAGTCTCAGGGCACAGGCGCTTAAGCATATCAATGCAGTGCATGTGTCCGACATCACAGTGGTTCATGGGACGCCACCTGGTCTTGTCACGGCGGCGACGGCGGCGCCAGCCTGGACGGGCTGTTTTGCAGCGGCGCATATACAGCCAGGGGCTGCCGTTTATCTGCGCAAATTCCTGCAGTGTCATACCTGAGGTCAGGCCCTGATACTGCCTGCCGTTTTCAGCAGTGATTAATACCTGCAGATCCACCTTGGCAAGGTCATGCAAAAAGCCATTTAGCAGCACGGCCGACAGCAGGGCAATATTTATCTGACGCTCAGACAGGCGGCCCCGGGCGCGCATGCGTGCTTCAAAGAGCATGAAGATCTGGCCTTTGCGCAGCTTGCTGCGCTTATTGTAAGGAGGTACTTTCCAGGGCCTTTTGTCAGCTTTATGATGCACCACATCAAGGTCTATCTGGGCAATGCTCTGCCTTACAAACAGGTCCCACAGACTGGTAACACAGCTGCCATCAGCTCTCATGCCCACAGCCTCGCTCCGGCCCGTCAGGCCCGGGCCACCGGCACCAGTGATGCCGGTACCCGGCCATCGAGCACCTGGTCCACCAGCCCCGTTGCCGGTCCGGTTTTGAGCCCGGGCATAAGTGCCCGGGGCGCGGCCCTCATGGTAAGGCTGTGCCTCCTGGGTAAAGGCCTGACTGTGAGCGCCTGAGGCCCAGTCACTTCTGGTGTGAGCAGGTCCCCGGCAGAGCCCAAGGTGCTCACCTGAGGCCGGAGTAAGAAAAATAAGCTCACAGATACGGGCCCGCTCAAAGAGATCAAGGCCATACCAGGTGGCGATATTCTCAGGCATATAGGAGCTTTCCGGCAGAGCGCTGTTATACAGCGGGTGCCAGAAAGCGCGGGCATCAGCCACCTCAACAGTATCAGCAGCCTCACCGCTCCAGACAGAGGCTGCTGCCAGGGCCCAGTGCCCGCCGGAGTTCAGGGCCAGCTTACGGCTCTGAGCGGCCCATAAGCTGGCCGCTGCAGCCGCCGGAGCGCAGCCAGCGCCATTGCCCTGCCGCAGGGCAGAGCGTCCCTGGCCGCCCGCACGGGCTGCACCAGCTGTGACGGCCAAAGAGTCCCCTGCAGCTGCTGGGGACCATGGAGCTGCATGAGCGTGACTGGTGCAGGCTGGGCCTGCGCCAGAGCCTGGCCATGGGGCAGCGCCTGCTGCTGGGACTGAGGCGGCGCCCGGGAAAGGGGCAGCACCAGAGCCTGAGACAGGAGCCGGGGCACAGTATGGGTGGCGCTGTGAGCCGGCCGTGTGCTGGCTACGCAGGCGGGCCTTGTTACGGGCTGACAGGGCTGATGAGGAGATTACAGACAGAATGGCCTGCTCAGGCTGTTTTAGAGACAGACCACGGGCGGCGGCCGACAGACCAGCCTGCAGGGCCCGGGCAATAAAGGTGCCGTCCTGCCAGCGCTCACCGTTCTCATGGTGGGGCACAGGGCAGCTACAGGTGCAGGCCAGCTGTGGCAGGGCTTCAACAGCCTGCTCCTCAGGCAAACGGGTGAGCAGGGAGGCGTACAGACGTGCCTTGGAGTCAATAATGGCTCTTCGTCGTGCTGGAGGATATACAAAGGGACTGCGCAGCCTGCCTGAGGCATATTCAGGGGCCATTAAAGTCGAGGCGCGCAGACGCCAGGCATAGTAACTGACACTGTACAGAGCCACATTAACACTGTGCTGCACTATGCCCATAAACATGGCGCAGTGATACCAGGCTGAATTGGGCATGCTTGAGCCAATTTCCACCATGGCTCTGACCATGGGATCGATAAAGCGCCTGTTTTCCTCATCAGTAGTCTGCATCAGTCTTTTAATGAGCATGACCTCAGAGTTGATGATGTCCATCATGCTCTGTGTGCTCAGAACACGATAGCGGTGTATGCCTCTGCGGCTGACCTGCAGGTTTTCAGAATTGCTGGCCCTCATACTGTAATGCAGTATGTCCTCATCATCGGCCGTGCTGTTCATGCCCGGCCTTAAGGCCATGGCAGCTCCGGCCCCGCACCCGGTCACGGCAGCTGTCGCGTCAGCCCCGGCCGCTTGCCATGAGCCAGTGCTGACGCCGACTGCATCTGCAGAGCCATGCTGAACGCCATGGGCTCCACAGTCACAGGACTGTGCGTCCTGGTGGCCATAAGCTGTGCTGGTGCCCTGCGGCCTGACTCCTTCACCTGACCTGACAGCAGTGCCTGCCATGAACCGGACATCAGAGGTGCTGCCAGAGCCGCCATGAAGTCCTTCAGACAGAGAGGCGGCGCAGGAGGCACAAAGGGCGTCAGCGTGTGGATCATAAAGCTCGTCAGCACTGCCCTCAGAAAGAGTGTCATCACTGCCCTCAGAAAGAGTGTCATCACTGCCCTCATATAGTGAGTCAGGTGTATGGGAAATACCATAGTCGTACTCAGAGTCTGCTATGGACTTGCATTCAGAGGCGGGGCCAGCACTGGACCGGGCAGCAGAGCCTGTAGAGGACCTTACTTGCGCGACACTGTCAGCACCATTTGCAGCAGCATGCGGTGGTACGGACAGCTTCCCGGCTCCTGGGGCTGCGCCGGGCATGAGCTGATCGGGAGTTACAGAGGTGCTGTTGGCACTGGAGCTGCCCTGAGTAATATTAAGCCTGTTATCTGGGGGTAGCTCCGGTGTGCTGGAGGTGTGTTCAGCTGAAAGCTGGTCGACTGCGATTATCGACGGGGTGGCCGGATGCGCGCTGTGACTGTCAGCGCTGCAGGAAACTGAGCTGACCTGATTGAGCTTATCAGTGAGCTGATCACCTGGCTCGAGCTGATCATTATTCCGGGCACAGGCCATGAGGCCGGCATTTTTGATGCGGGAGGCGGCGGCATTGGGACGGAGCTTTTTCAGTGACGAGCGGGGTATACGTTTGCCAGTTGGGATGGCCATGGTGTGCTCAGATGAGCTGTCAGGCTCGGTTCTGTGCTTTAGTGAGACAGCAAAGCGGGGCGGTGCATACAGGGCATGGAAGGACTGCGGGTTCCACTTGTAGAAGGTGCTCTTAACCGGAGGCATTAAAGGATCAAAGGCGCTCAGCTCAACTGGCCAGCCACTGGCAGTGCGTGCGCTGTCTGTACGGTCGCATATGCCCTCCATGGTAACAGGATACGCGCCCGCCAAAGCGGTCGGCTGCGCCCTGTCAGCTCCCTCACGGAAAGGCAAGGCCCGGGCTCGGGCGCTGCTGCCCTGGCAGCCTTTAGCCGGGCTGTAATGGCTGGTGGCTGTCACAGAGCCGTTACCTGCACAGCAAGGAGCGTTACAGGAACTGTCACTGGCCAATCGGTCAGCAGCGCCATGGACATGAGTCTGGTGGCCAGCATGAGGGGAGCCAAAAGAATCAGTGCGACTGGCAGAGGCATCATGGCTGTCAGAAGCAGGGCGGCCAGTGCCACAAGCCTGATAACTGTCTGTGCCTTTGCTGTTATGACAGGAACGGCCATTAACATCAAACCCTGCATAGTCCCATGCAGCGCTGTTAGAGGTATTACTGGCACAGTCATCAGAGCACTCAGGCTCCCATGTACAGCCTTGCAACCTGGCTTCATGGCTACAGGCTGTGCCATGACCACGTGCTGCGCCATGGTCAAGGTTGGCGCCATGGTCACAGGCGGCAGCATTGTCAGTGATAACAGAGCCGGCCGGACCATGGAGCTCTGGCCCGCTCGGGCAGGCAGCGTGAGGCCATTGAGCTCTATCTGAAGCTGCCTGCGTTTCAGGGCGCATTTGACCGCAGTGCATGTCAGGGCAAGGCATGCTGCTGCCAGTGCCTGGGATGGCATCAGGGCCTGGCGGCTGCAAATACTCTGATGTGCAGTGATCATGAAAGTCCTGGCTGTCAGGTCCGGAGCCATAAGGGGCCTCAGGACCATAAGGCGTGTCATGGCCATAAGGGGTGTCAGGACCATAAGGAGTGCCAGAGCCATAAGGGATGTCAGGGCAGTCAGGGGAGTCAGGGGCATATGACATCTCCTGAGCATCTGAGGGCCCATGATTTTTGTGAGGGGGAAAAAGGCGGGAAAAACGCGACCAAAGGCTGTTCATAGCCTGCTCCTGGTATGCAGCTTACAGGGCGGCCATTAAAGCCGCCCGCTGCTGAAAATGTCTGTTTGAGTGCTGCTGCATGGTTACCTGTCTGCAGTGGAGGTCAGCCGCAATGGGCAGGTTCTCCACAGGCAGGGTCACAATATCCCCCTGAGGGACGTAATGACCTGTGCTTAAGGTAAGGACTCACTGCAGGGCAGCGTTACTGTTATCTCATACTGTTACCTTGCTCCCGGCACAGTTTGACAGGCCGGGAGTATGGCGATCCCGTGAGATTAAGGAGGGCATAATCTCAAAATATCCAGTTATGCTCCCCTTACATTTAATCCATGTTAAATGATGCAGCTGTCATGATGCAAGGGATATCTTTAAGAGATGCAACCCTGACTGAGCCATGGCTCACCGGCACGCTGCTGCCGCCCCAAAGGCCATATGTACCCAAAGGAAGACATGGACATGCTGGTCTTACGCCCTCCGTAAGGCAGGCACTGCCACAATGGCAGTGCCAGAACGCAGTCTGCTCCCGGCACGGGAGGATAGCATTGTGCAATTGCAGCTCAGGTTAATAAAGGACGAGCAGGAGCGGGACAGGAGAACAGCATTTCAAGGAGCAGCTGCAGGGCAGGCCGCACACTGTCGACGACAGCTGCAGGGATACTTAAAGTCAATTTGCCTCAGGATGCATGGCCAGCAGCCCTCCATGCTGCCATGACAGCGGCAGCCCTCCATTCTTCTATGACAGCTGCCCTCAAGGCATACTCGACAGCAGTCATGCCTGCATTACTGCCTTTAGCGCACAGTATGCCCCGGTCGCATGGACACGGTGTCACCAGGACTGCTGTTCTGTAAGATCAGGTAAGGCCTGCAGTTTATGTCTGGTGTGCACAGTATGCCCTCATGGTAAAAGGCCATACCATATGGGGTGGCACTGGTTTTATCAAACACTCTACAAAATATTATAGTAAGAGTCAGTGGTAAGGGGCGCTTGTCTTTGCTGCTGGAGCTTCAGGGCTGTTTCCCTGTGGCGGACGTGGGTCATGCTGCGGGCCATGAGGCATGGTTATTATGAGTAACCAGGGGGCTTATGAGGGAGCAGGAGGGATGAGAGCAATATGCACGCATCCCTTGCCCATAAATAATTCCTGGTGTGGGGTAAGCAGAGTTATCAGGACGGTGGTAACCAGAGTGATAGAGCGCTCAGGCCTGAAAAGCAAAAACCTGACTGAAAGCAAAACAGTATTTGCTCTCTGTCAGGTTTTAGTTGACTGCCTGTCCTGCCAGGGCCCTCTGGCTGTCAGGCAGGCCTGCGGGCCTGCTGGCCTGTGGCCTGGAGGCGGCTTAGTGCCGTGCCGTGGCGGGCCGGAGCCTCAGGCCTCGATGGCGTGTTCACCGTCGGCTTGTGTGGCCGGGGCGGGCGCCGCCGGCTCTGAGCTCGAGCCTGAAACCTGGGACAGGGCCGTGGCCGGGCTGTCGGTGGAGGGCAGGGCCTTGCCGCTTGCCAGAGCGGCGGCACGCTCTTCGTGGGCGGCCTTTTCGGCACGCGCCTGCAGCCAGGCGCGGTGCTGCTTTTCCATGCGGGCGGTCAGACGGGCAACACGCTCTTCATAATTACCAAGAGAGCGGGTAGCTGGCTTTGTGATCATTGGCAGTGGACTGGTGAAGTCAAAGAGGGCAATCTGGCCCTTCTTTAACTGCTTGACCTCGTATAAGGCGCAGTCGGCACTGTGGTAAATCTCAGCGTAGTTCTTGCCATGCTCAGGGGCAAAGGCAATACCTACTGAGCTTGATACCGGATATGGAATGGAGAGCTTGAGACACTCCTCCTGAATGATTTCATGGTACAGACAGGCAAGAGCTGAAGCCTGCTCCACAGTGACATTCTTGAGCATGACCATAAACTCGTCACCACCCATGCGTCCTACCAGATCACTGCTGCGGAAAGCATTTTTCAGGCACTCGGCAATCATCATGATGACTTCATCACCAAAGGCATGGCCATGAGTATCGTTGACCTTCTTGAAGTCGTCGATGTCGATCATCAGTACGGCATGATGCTCAAATGGATGCTCGAGCAGGGTCTGTGCTACCTGCTGCTCCATACTGCTCTTGTTGAGCAGCCTGGTCATAGGATCAAGCATGTTTTCATGATTGAGATCGGCAATTTTCATCTCATACTCATGAATGGAGTACAGTTTGCCAATGAGCATGGTATGGCCGGTACTCTGAGCGGTATAGCCGATTACGGAAAGCTCGTGCCACTGAAACTCTTCAACACCCTGAGGCTTCATTCTGAATTTGACCGTGCGTCGGGTATGACCGTCACGCAGGGAGCGGTCGGAGAAAATACCCTCAAAGAGATCACGGTCTTCAGGATGCATATAGTCCTGCTGACTCAGATAGTTGAGGAACTGAGGCTGAATGGACTCACGGGCCGGTACATAAATCTGATAATTGCCAAAGCGCTCGAGTACATCATCGTCCTGATCATATTCAAAAATCATTTCCTGACAGGCCTCGGCCAGCAGCTCGTTCTTGCGTATCCAGCGGGCCATTCGGTCGTTGAGCAGCTTCTGCTCGGTAATGTCGGTGATCATGCCCATGTACAGGCCCTTGTCTCCGGCAATACCAAGGAAGGCTGATTTGACCTCAAGCCAGATGTACTCACCTGTGCGGCCATGACGGATACGGTACTCAAGGCTGACGCTCTGACAGTTGTCACCGGTCTGAGAGAAAGTGCTGAAGTACTGCTCAACATCATCAGGGTGGAGGATCTTGCTGGCAAATTCAGCTCCCTCAAGGCCCATAAGGAAGGCCGGATCATAGCCTGTGATGTCATAAAAGCCCTTGTTGCCCCACAGCAGATGACGCTGACAGTCAGCACCAATGGCCTGGATATAAACACCACAGCCAATCAGGCTCATCAGCACATGTATGGAGTGCTCAAGGTTAAGCAGATTCTGACGCAGCTGATTTTCACTGTCGCTGCCACTGAGCTCCATCTCCGAGCCGGCCATGGCCTCACCGGGGACCTCAGCACCCACACCGGCCCCTGCGGCTGCTCCCGTGCCTGCGGCAATGGCACCGGCGGCACCTGGGGCACCTGAATCACCAGCCGCGCCGGCACCTGGGGCACCAGCTGCGGCTGCCCCTGAGTCATCAGCTGCGGCGGCACTGCCGGCGCGGGCGGCGGCGGCGTTAATGCTTCTCAGGCGGTCAAAGACGGCCTCGCCCATGCCCTCAAGGCTGCTGGAATGCAAGGAGCCAAAACCCTGGCTGTCAGGTACAGTGCCGCATGTGCCACCGCTGGTGCCGGCTCCGCCAGTAACACCGGCCGGGGCGTCAGCAGCTGCTGCAGTCGCACTCGCAGCCGCAGCGGCGGCATCGGCAGGGGTACCGGCTGCTGGTACGACCGGTGCAAAGCCAGGCTCGGAGCGCAGCAGTACATTCATCTGGGCACGGGTATGAGCACGGCTGCCAAAAATAGTCTCGGACAGAGCCGCCTGCGGGGCATCAGTACTGTTAAAGAGTGAAGAGCCATTGACATTGGCAGAGCCAATATGAGGACGGCTGTGGTCATCTGACCATGTATAGCGATCCAGTACAGCTCTGTTCTTTTCATGCTGAAGAATGTAGCGCTGGGCGTTGAGCTCTTCGGCACGGCTGTCAAACTCACTGGCCTGCTTCAGGGCGGCATCTTTTTCAAAGAGCTCATGAGCAAAACCGGCCGCATGAGCGCCACCCCCGGCTGCGGCCGGTACACCGGCCGCACCGGAGCCTGCCTGGCCTGATGAGCCTGAAGCTGCGCCGGCATCAGCGCCAGTATCAGCCCCGGCAGAGCCGGCAGCGCCGGTGGTGCCGGTTGTGCTGTCTTTGCGGGCATGTGGCGGTGCGGCAGCCTCCCAGATAGCTTTGGCAGCCATCAGGCGGCTCTGATAGCTGTCATCCCCTGTGTACGCAGGGACGTAGTCCGGGTGGTCATTCTGGCCAATGGTTCTTACCGCACCAGGTCTAAACTGACCCTGCATGTCATGGCTGTGACCTGACTGACCCACGCCTGCATCGCTGCCGGTACTGCCATCAGTGCCGCTACCGGCGGCGCCTGCGGTGGCACCGTTGGCGCCTGCGCCATGGGCCGGGGCGGCCTGGCTGCGGCTTTCATTGGCAGCGCCGTTTTTGAGCGCATCCATGGTCTGAGGGCTGCGGGCCGGTATGTTGAAACTGAAGGTGGAGCGGGCGGTGAGCTGCTCGGTAATCTTGATGGCCTGACTGAGCTGCAGATAGTGCAGGGCTGAAGCCAGCTGCTGACTCTCAGGATCAGGAATCAGTCCCTTATTGCTCTTATCAATACCGGCTCTTTCCTCACTGGAGAGCAGTCCCATAAAATCATGAGGCTCAAAGTCTATATTGGACACGCGGGTACGACGGCCGCCCAGCGGGCTCTGGTGACGCTCACTGCCATGAGCGCCAGTGCTGCCATTGCCGGCCGTGCCGCTGCTGCCATGCAGGCCACGGTCATGCCAGCCAGGCTGCTCTTGAACACCTGGCCAGGCGCTGTATTCTGACTGACGTACCACATGATCACGGGCGCGGGCGCTGACACGCAGCGGGGATACGCGTTTGTGCAGATGGGCACTGCGGCGGGCCATGGCAGCGCTGTGCACAGCCGCAGCTGCGGCAGCACCGGCCAGCTCTGAAAGAGTACCAGACACGCCATCATCTGCGCCTGTTGCAGCGCCGCCTGCAGTACCTGTGGCGCCAGAGCCGCCACCGGTGCCACCAGTGGCACCGTCGGCCTGACAGCGGTCGCTGGCGCGGCTCTCCCAGCCTGAGCTGCAGGATAAATCCTTGTCACAGGCACCACCTGCGGCAGCTACTGCTGCAGCAGCGTCACGGGCAGCTTCTGAAGCTGCTACTGTGCGTGAGGAGGCAGCTGCACCGCTTACGCAGGCTGCCTCACGGCTGCTGTGAGATTCAGGAGCGCAGTGAATGCCAATATTGCCACAGCGGCAGTGCTCAAGGCCGTCAGCATCACTGCCGGCAGTCGGGCGGGATGTCATACTGTCAGTAATACCGGCAGCACGTGATGACAGCGAGCAGGTAGAAATTCTGATGAACTCCTCAGGAGGCATCTGACTGATGACCTGAGCAATAGCAGGGGAGCTGTGGATAACAGTACCATGGGCATCAGTAAGGGCAGCCGCCTGAGTGCCGCCACCGGCAAGAGTACTGCCGGGCCAGGCCATGGCAGCGCTGCCGACAGCACTGGCAGCTCCGGATGCTGAGTGTGCAGATACGCCGACATTTCCGCCAGATTCAGAGCCCCTGGAGTTATCCTGAACATGAGCTTCATGAGGAATTCCGGTTACGGTCACAGCAGGATCCGATATGTGCAGCCGGGTATCGGAGCTGAGGGATGAAGTATTTTTAGGGGCAAAAGGAATGGTTTGCACGGCAGACCAGAGATCGTCGTCATCCGGGCGATCAGCCATGATTCTCTGACCACGGGAGCATGATGGCAGGCTTGAGCAGCTGTAGCATCTGTGCTGATAGCCGCTGCCAGTGCCGCTGTCCTCGTCGACGGCACAGCCACTGCCGTAATTGCCCATCTGACGGGCCCATTCGTAGGCCACCATGGCAGCCTGCTTGAGCTCGGCTATGGTGGTAGGAGGCAGGAAAGTCTTGGCAGAGAGATTGAGGGCATGAGTGTCAGCAGCACCATTGAGAATTTCTGAGGCCAGCAGATGATTGCGGCGCATGCAGTTGAGTACCGGGCTTACCTGGCCGTCGCCATAGAGGCACTCGTGCTGGCAGGTCTGAGCACCTACACAGAACCACTGGCTGAAAGAATCGCGCTTGAGCACAGGATCAAAGGAGGCATGGCCACTGTGGCAGCTGCCCCGCGCTCCGCCCTCACTGCCATCAGCATCATCAGAATCACCAGCACCACCAGCAGCACCTGCTGCCTCATCAGCCTTGCCGGCTGCGTCACCAGCAGCACCACCTGCGTTGCCTGTGCTGTCACTGCAGGTGGTGTCGCCGTAGCCATTGCGCTCGCCATTGCCATTGCCATGGCCTGCAGCTGTGCCGTCAGTGACATGCTCAGCTGCCGGGCATGAGGCGGACTGGCGCTGCTCTGATGAAGGGCAGACAACGGTAGTATCAGGGGAGGCGGCAGAGCCGTCCTGAGCTGTGCTGTGAAGCTTTTGCTCAGAGGCGGTCTGTTGCTGGCTTGGCTGATCCTTTGGTAACACGATCTTTATCCTGCAAAAATACTTGTGCAGTCTGGTTAACTGCACTTTGGCGCGGCCGGCATGGAACCTGGGCGCTCAGGCACAGGCTCCGGATAAGGCCCTGTGCCGGGGATAAGGCTTGAAACTGCTGCCCTGAGCACAGCCGGTTACGGGACAGCTGTGCTCAGGGCAGCATGTCCGTAAAGCGGTGATATCCAGGCAACGCAGTAACGGTAATATTCAAAAGCAGAGAGCAAAAAGTGAGTGGTTATGCAGGCGCGGGCTAAGACACGCAAAAAGTTCCTTTTGTAGGTCAGGTACAACGGTGATTTACGAAGTCGATATTCACATGTCAGTTTGGGCAGGGCTGGCCGCCTCTCAACAGATAAAGGCGTACAGTCACATTTGCAGCATCAGTGTCGTAACTTCAGTAAGCTTTGCAGTTTTACCGGCATGTGATCTGATGTCACCAGGGCATGTGAATGAAAGAATATCTGTCACCATACTGCAAGGCGGCAAGACAGCCTGAACCCTGCCAGTGCCACGGGCAGGCATCAGGCATGGGGCATGACAGATAAGGAAGTTTCAGTTGCGCAAGATAAACATCACTGTCTGTTCTCAGAGTTGTGAGTTTTGATGCAATGGCTGCAAAGAGTGCATGTGAGCTTTGCCTCTGAGGTATACGGCACTTGTTGCCCACTGCGCTCACGTGTGGAGTGGCTGAGTGCCAGACATCCGACCAATGAAAATGCGTGCACAGGGGACCATTTCACTATTTATGTCTAACCATGATTTTAGATGATCCTGGTCGAAAAAATACCTGTCTTTTTTCAGCATAGTCCGATCTTGTGACGGTCGATACAAAATCATTTACCAGAGGATGAAACCTGGTGCACAAGATCGCTTCATAACAGGCTTAACAGCGCATAAAAAGACAGATATATTCTATCAGCATTCATATCTATAAAACAGCTTGCAAACTGCATCCGATTGGGCTTTGTTGCCGCATAAAATGCATTTGGTGACACAGTGCACACATTGATGAAAAAGCATATATGGTTACAGATAGCACCACACGTTGCCACCCAGACCCGGAACTTAAGAAAATATATGTAAACTCTTAAATAAAGACATACTTTCAGGCATAACCCATGGCTATGCCGACGGCCCTCGCAGTGGCCAAAATTATTGTCCTGAAATCAAGCATGTGTAAACTTCACTTTAAGCCGGACAAAGCATCAGAAAAAACACGCAGGAACCAGCCACCCCTCCGCCACCGGCACCACAGGCACCATGCTCCCCAGCCCCAGGAGGAACTTGCCACAAGGCAAAAATTTATGCAAACGTTGTCATACAGACAGGTTGCGGTAAGCAGGCTGTGAACAGCAATAACAGAACCTCAATTACTGCAAACAGACAGCAAAAGCCATAGTGTACAGTATCCTCCCGCTGCAGACCGCAGCAGGCAAGGCTGCCAGGAAAGTACCCTGGCTCAGTCTCAACTGCCTGCAGCAGCCTGCACTAAAGAGCAAGTGCCAGCTGCCGCCTGTCACACCCTGCAGTACGCTTTTGCATGCAGCAACATTGACGAAACACTATGGCTTACTGACTTGCAGGCAGGAGGGCTGGCAGGAAGGAAAGCAGGCAGGCAGGGTGGCTGGTAGACAGTGCTGTTTTATCTTGAGCAATAGAGGTCGTCAGCAAGTTTTTACGGCTACTTTAAGCCTGTAGCCCGTCATGCTGACAAGAACTGCACTTGCAGGGCAGTGAGAGAGTCCGTGGTTACTGAGTATAGAGGCCCTGAACAGCTGGGACAGTATGACCATGAGGCTGCCTATATTTGCAATGCACTTGCAGCTGATTTGCTGAGTCAGAGCCTTGCAGTTTGGCGTGTTGTGCTGTTGCAGTGTTGCACTGTTGCAGTGTTGCACTGTTGAGTCCGCTGCAAGGGCTCTGTCGCGCTGTTGAATCGGCTGCAAAGCCTCTGTCGCGTGGTCACGCTTCCTAATATGGTGCAGGGGCGTGCTTAATGGCTGCTGCATGAACCGGTCAGCTGTGCCCATGTGTTGCTTGAGGCATGACTGACGTACTGGTGATGTATGGGGATTGGGGCTGGTAATGATGGGCTGGAGGGCTTTGGGCAGGGGCGTTGACCAGATACGACGGTGCGGAAAACATAACAGGGAAAAACTGATTTAGTTATGCCAATATGAGGGTGACAGTGTGATGTGACTTCATTTTGCTGCGTGCTAAGTGAAAATTTTTTTATAAATTGTTTGCACGATGATACCGGGAACAAATACGATAAATATCAGCTTTGTGAGCAATTATGTGAGTTGACGATGTTATGAAAGTGCTAATTTTTGCCTGTTTTTGGTCTGATTTTGTAAAAAAGTCATAAACAGGGCTTTGAATAATATGGTAAATGAGCCAAAATATGTATCGAGTTGATTGGTCAACTTGATCAACTCCAAAAAAGTACAAGGATATAGTGGCGGTGTCGCTGAGCGGCACCGGCACTTCTTAAGTTAAATGTTCCTTGACTTAATCAAATCAACACGAGTTTCTGTTTCCTGCAGTATGGTATGAAGCTGCCGGATCTAATATGATTTGCCACTGTCATCAGCCTCGCTGTTGCAGACATGACAATCAGACTACACCTGTGGTGTCGTAAGGAAGTATGGCTGTGACATCCCACAGTCGTTGAGTCTGCTGCTCGATTGACAGTAACGGGCTCAGGAGAGTCTGCCCCGGTGCGCATGCACTGACAAGGCTGCTCATGTCCGCATTGCGGCTTAATGCAGCCTCAGACTGCCGTGCCGGATAACCGGTAGTTTGCAGGGCTCGTCAGTATGCACTGAGTGCCCTGGTAAACGGTAAGCAAACAATACATCAGCTTTTTATCCATTATAATCACACACCTCTACGCGCCTTTTTGTGCAAACGTTTGCCTGACGTAAGGTCCGGAGAGTGGCCCGATTTTTTCAGCATGACCGCAAAACTGTACAGTTGTAACGGTCATGCTCAATGGCCCTGCACTTACCCAAGTGTGGGGCTTTTTTGTTTTTACAGCACGCCCGTCAGCCCCCGGCCTTGTCCCTGCTGGCCATGGCATGACAGGGCCATGGTCGGGCCGGACATGGCCGGCGGCAGCGCAGCTGTTGGCGGTCAGGCGCCGGTCCGGGAGGCAAGCCAGGTGGCGAAGAGCTGCTCTTCGCTTGCCTGCTGCTGGACGCTCAGGCGGCGGGAAGTATAGTAGTCCTCACGCAGGGCCGGGCTTAAATCAAGGTCGGTAAAGGCCTCTTTTACCAAAGCAAGGGCTGGGATCAGCTGGCTCACGCTGAGCTCTGAGGTAAAGGTCAGGTGTTCAGGGAAGCGGCAGGCAAGCGCCATCATCATGGCAGCCGCCATGATGCGGGCTTCGTGTTTATTGCCATAGTGCTTGACCATGTGAATTTTGCTTTTGATTTCGGCATGGTCAGGAACAAAGAAATTGCCATCGGTAAAACTGAAGTCTATGGCTCGTTCGCCTGCGCGCATAAAGCGCACTGACAGCTCGCGGGCATAGTCCTGCCACTGAGCCCCCATTGGAATAGCCAGCAGCAGTTTCCAGCCCGGGGCAATGGCCTTAAAGGCAAAGTCTTCGTGAAATTCGTTGATATAGACAGTAAGTGCAGCCATATCGAGGGCAGCGCGCTCATAGTCGGCGCCGCTTAAAAAGCCATGCAGGCTCTGTATGGTCGGCAGAAATTTTTCTTCAATGACGTCATAACAGTCAAAGCTGTCATCAGCGGCGTTAATAAGCAGCTTGAGGCTGATGTCAAACCCATGCTGCGCCAGCAGCTGCTGGCAGGCTGAAAAGTTCAGATCGTAGAGTTCTTCGACCTTGACCCTGGAGTCCTCAGTTTTTTCCTTGGGCTCAATGAACTTTTCATGACGGCAGAAAATACCCTGAGCATTGAGCTTTTCAAAAGCTGAGGCAAAGGACTGATGGTCCATGCCAAGATGCAGGGCTATCTGATGATTATGTCTTTTAGGACAGAAGGTGGGCTCTTTGGCGCGGCTCATCCAGAACAGCAGAGCTGACATGACCAGGGGAATATCACTGCCCAGATCCCTGAGGCAGTTGAGCTGAGGATAAAAAGGTATGCGTACCAGTCCCTGTTTGGCCATGATTTGTCCTTGACTGTTGGGGGTGAAAAGAAAGCAGCGCCTGACCAGCCGACCGGCAGGGCCTGCCTTGTCGGCCCTGCCGGCGGCTGTGGGCTGCGTGGCCGGGATATGATACCAGCAAAGCCCGGGCTGACGTAATGGCCTTGGGGCGGTAAGAACCGGCTGATGGGGCGCGATTTTACAGTGGCCTGAAAATGACACAGCCACCTCACAGCTCCCGGTGAGAGCTGTGAGGTGGCTGGGGAGCAGGGCAGGCGTAAGCCTGCCCTGCCTGTGCCCGTCAGGTGCTGTGGTCCTGGCGGTTCTGCTCTGGTGATATTAGAGCTTGTGGCCCATTTCGTAGGCTGAGTCGTGAACGTCGGTCACGGCACGGCCAGATGGGTCAGCCATGTTCTTGAACTTCTCGTCCCATGCAATGGCGGTCTCGGTGGAGCAGGCTACGGACTTGCCGTAAGGAACAGTCTTAACAGCAGATGGCAGCTTGAAGAGCTCCTCGAAGATCTCACGGTACAGGTAGGCTTCCTTGGTAAGTGGAGTGTTGACAGGGAAGCGGTCAGCAGCCTGAGCAAACTTGCGATCGGAGACGTTCTTCTCAGCGTGATCACGTAAGGCATCAATCCAGGAGTAGCCTACGCCATCGGAGAACTGCTCCTTCTGACGCCACAGTACTTCCTCTGGGAGCATGCCCTCAAAGGCCTCACGCAGAACCTTCTTCTCAATGGTCTTGCCAGGGCACATCTTGTCCTGTGGGTTCAGACGCATGGCCACATCCAGGAACTTCTTGTCCAGGAATGGAACACGGCCCTCAACACCCCATGACATCAGGGACTTGTTGGCGCGCAGGCAGTCATATAAGTGCAGCTGGGAGAGCTTGCGTACCAGCTCCTCGTGGAACTCCTTGGCATCAGGTGCCTTGTGGAAGTAGAGGTAGCCGCCGAAGATCTCGTCAGAGCCTTCGCCTGACAGTACCATCTTGATACCCATGGCCTTGATGTAACGGGCCATCAGGTACATAGGGGTAGAGGCACGGATGGTGGTTACGTCATAGGTCTCGATGTGGTAGATAACATCACGCAGGGCATCGATACCCTCTTCGATGGTGTAGTTGATTTCGTGGTGCACAGTGCCCAGGTAATCAGCAACAACACGGGCCTTCTTGAGGTCCGGAGCATCCTTTAAGCCAATGGCAAAGGAGTGCAGACGTGGGTACCAGGCCTCGCTCTTGCCACCGTCTTCAACACGGCGCTCAGAGAAGAGCTTGGCAATGGCGGAGATAACTGAGGAGTCAAGACCGCCGGAGAGCAGAACGCCGTAAGGAACGTCGCACATCAGCTGGCGCTTGACGCTGTCCATTAAGGCTTCCTTGAGATCGGCAATGGAGGTGGTGTTGTCCTTGACATTGTCGTACTCCATCCAGTCACGCTTGTAGTAAGGATGGAACTCAAGATCCTGCTTTGAGTACAGGTAGTGGCCTGGTGGGAATTCCTTGACGGTATCACATACAGGGGTCAGGGCCTTCATCTCGGAGGCTACATAGAAGTGACCATGCTTGTCAGAGCCGATATAGCATGGGACGATACCCATGTGGTCACGGGCGATGAAGTAGGTGTTGTCCTGGGCGTCATAAATGGCAAAGGCAAAGTCGCCTACCAGACGGTCGAGGAATACCTCACCGGTGCGCTTGAACTCCTGGTACAGAGGGAGCAGCACTTCACAGTCAGAACCGGTCTTGAAATTGTAAGGCTCTTTGAGCTCGCTCTTGAGCTGCACGTGATTGTAGATCTCACCATTGGCAGCCAGGACCTGGGTCTTGTCATCATTGTAAAGAGGCTGAGCACCATTGCCAGGATCGACAATGGATAAACGCTCGTGCACGATAATAGCGTGCTCGCCCTGATAAATACCTTCCCAGTCAGGACCACGGTGTAACTGCAGCCTGGAGCATTCCAGAGCCTGGTTACGCAGGGACTGTGGGTTCTCTTTAATATCGAAGATGCCAAAAATAGAACACATGAGTAAACTTACATTCCAAGTTGATGTGAGCTTTTCTCGGGCGGCAGCGGCCAGAACATGGGAACTGGCAGCTGCACAGCCTTTGCTGACTGCACCGCCATGTCCGGGCAACAGCCCGTCAGGGCAGCCCGGCCTGCAGCATGCCCAATGCCATAAGGCAGAGCATGTGTGAGTCGAGCCTGCCGGCCGTTGCGGACCGGCTCAGCCTCCATAAAAACCCTTTCAGGCTGGAAGCTGTCTGTTGCAGTTTGTGTCGACGCGCACGTCCTGAGCTGTACAAAGCTGAAAAAGTATTCAGCCTGTAGCCCAGCCTGTAAGGAAAGCTCCTCCCGGGCCGGACAGCTCAGCCCCATCAGGGGCTGCGAAAAACTCAATGCCACCTGTAAGGCAGCATGCTGGGAAGATCATCCGAAAGTCTGTGCGTTATCTGCTGCCCGGTAAGGCGCTGCAGAGACGCTGACATGTTTTCCGGATATTGAGTCGGTCAGCAGCTGCTGACCGGTACCTGGGCAGCCACACAAGGTGGCAGCCAGGTACCATGGCAGGGCTCAGTGCCGCCCCTGACCCCGGTCAGAGTTCAGAGCGGCTCTGAGTCTGCCAGACGCGGCCAAAACCGGTCTGAAAGAAATCTGGAGAAATCTCAAAGAGGGCTGAAAGCACTATGACAGAAATCGAGAGAAATCTGAAATTGGCCTGAAAGCACTCTGACAGAACTCTCAAATAAATCGGGTGCATTACAAACCTGGCTGTTCATATGTGCTGTTTGCATATTTCACATATATAGTGCCCGGCAAACATTGCGTTCCTGTGTCTGGAGCAACCTCTGGACACCAGTCCTGTCAGACCAGTATGGTCCTTCAGGCCCTGAACAGCTGATGCGACAGCCATTTATGCACGAAAGCAATTGTAGCTTATCTTATTACAGGCGGCTAATTAAGCGGCTTGTAACGCTTGCACCAAAATAGCACAGTATCCTGGCAGCGCCTGACGAAAAATCCGCCCCGTTACAAAAGATACCGTTGCAGCCCTGAAAAATACCACAAAGAGCATATCTGAAACTCATCTGGCCAGGGCACTCCAAAACTGCCATTTTTCGCGCTCAGCGCACAGCACAGGCAAGTTTAAGCCATTTTGTCGTGGATCTTTTTAGCGCAGCCACCATGACTGGTAACGTTTGCACCGCCGTGAATGCACCGAAATAAGACGCAGCCATCAACAAAAAAGCGCCCCAAAGGCGCCATTGCCATCCACCAGTCCTCACAACAAACAGCAGCCCCAGCCTTAACTCCCTGCCTGCCAGGCGCTGCCACCTGTTTGCCCAGCTCCTGCCCGGTCAGCTCCTGTATGAGCACTGGATATACGAGCTCAGTCTGTACTGGACATGAGGGCTAACCATTATATGGTGTGTGCCGGAGGATCCCTGCAGCCTGGGCTATGGCTGGCTTAACGGCTACTGTCCTGAGCTGAGGCCCTCAAAGCCACAGGAGGGCTAACCATTATATGGTGTGTGCCGGAGGATCCCTGCAGCCTGGGCTATGGCTGGCTTAATGGCTACTGTCCTGGGCTGAGGCGCTCAAAGCCACAGGAGGGCCGAATAGAGCCTGGCTGTGAGCATGTGTGGCCTGCCTTTCATGGCGTGCTGTTAATAGCGGCCGAGAGTGCGCAGGTAGTTGACCAGCTCGGCCGTGGATTCTTCAATCTGGTCCACTATACGGCGGGTCTCTTCATGACGCTCATCCTCATAGTGTTCCATGGTGTCCAGCAGGTCACGCAGTTCGCCCAGGGAGTTATCAACCTGCATCACAATGCCCTTGATGGCCTTGACTCTGACCTCAAGAATGTCAGCGTCGACCTCATCGGACTTGTCGCGGGCTTCGATCATACGGGACAGGGTGTCATTGAGCCTGTTGAGGCCTTCAATGATCTGATCGCGATTTTGTGGGTACATGCTCACTCTCCGCCAATAACAAAACAATGTGCACGCCCGGCATACGGCTTACCATAATGTGGCTCCGGGACAAGAAGCCACCTGGTTCCTTCGGCCCGAAGACAATATGTTCAATCACACCGAAGCCACCGGCTTCCATCGGCCCGGAGTCTGACGGATACATCAGTCCGGTCACTATGGATAATCAGAAAGGGAGCTTTTGGCTCCCAGGACCAGTGTTCAATAAAGCCGCTGCCTGAACGGCCCGGCCGTGCCGTGCCGCGTGCTGCCTTATTCTAAACACATATGGCAATACTGCATAGAGCCTGATAGCGGCAATGTGACGGACAAAGCAGCCCGGCACGCTCATAAGGCACGCAAATGCCCATCATAAAAGGCCTGCATAGAGGAAAAGGACAGACTGCCTTTTTCCTGCGGCAGTGGCAGCAGTAAACTGGCCCTGTAAGCTGCACCATTGACTGTCCCTGGCTTGACGCCAGGCATACGCAAGGGCGCCATAGGGCGCAGCATGCTGAGACAAGCAGAGACAGGCTTGCAGCCTTCGTAAGCATGTCCATCACAAGCCCTGTAAAGTCAGCCACAGTCCAGACTCTCTACAGGTCAAGGTCGGCCCGGTCTCAACAGGCCTGGACGTTACAGCCACTGCTTTTGGCGGGGCTGCAGACAGCAAAGGCACTGTCCGCAGGGCAGTGCCTTTGCTTATTAGTTCTGCTGGCCGCGCGCAGCACGGCAGCGCTGCGCTGGATCCTCTGGGACCATAGCCCGTCAGTCGCGTATTCTGATATCCTGGTCCACTCGTGACGGGACTGGGGTATCGGTAGCTGCGGTGGCGCTCTTTACGTGAATGTTCTTAGCCTGAGGGATAGTGCTCGGGTTCTGGCCAAAGTAGGACTTAAAGGTGCGGGAGAAGTGGGAGTAGTTGTTAAATCCGGCTTCCACGGCAGCACGATAGGGGTCCATTCCTACTGAAATCAGATAGCGGGCACGGGTCAGACGCTTTTTGACAATAAACTGATGCAGGGACAGACCGGTAAGCTCCTTAAAGCGACGGGTCAGGTAGAACTTGCTCAGATTAAAGCGCTGGGAAATCTCATCCAGACTGAGGTTTTCATTGATATTAAGATTGATGAACTTAAGCAAGGCCGACAGCTTGAGACTCTCTGAAAGCTTGAGATTAAGATGCATTTCATCATCGTCTCCAGGTATCTCAAAATCTGCAGTCTCGCCATCGCCAACTACAGGAGCAGGGGTAAGTCCCTCTCCCTGCATAATCAGAGTCTGGAAGTCATGCCCATTACGCTCACGCCCACTGTCCTTATCGGCACCAGCTGCTGATACAGAGCCATCCGTAGCGTAACTGTCAGAACGCCTGCGTCCGCCGGAGCTGCCGCTCTCCTGCGCAGGTTTTGCTGACGCAGCTACAGCCGCAGCAGCTGCAGCAGCTGCATTAATGGCCTCCTCATCACCGGCAGTTACAGAGGCTCCCGGAGAGGTTTCAGCCCCCATGGCGGCCGCCATGGCAGCCATATCAGTGTGTCCTGGTCGGCCAGTACCGGCAGCGCCTGGTTTACCAGCGCCGTGGGCGCCAGCAGCGCCAGCTCCTGGTACAGGGGAGCGGCTGCGTCCTCTGGTCTTAAGACGAGAATTGGCAGCGGCCAGCGAGGATGCACTGTCTACTCCAGTGATGCTGCCATCGTCACTGGTGACCTGAGAGGACATGGCAGCACGGGCAGCAGCGGCACCAGGGCAGTTGCTGATAACGTTCTTTCCCTGAGAGCATCCTGGCAGAGGACCGGCTCTTGAGCCGGCCTGCAGGGATTCAAGAGCCGCAATTTCATCTGCATCCCCTGGGTTACCAGCACCGTCAGATACCAGAGGCACATCAAGCTCAGGATCAGGATCAAAGAAGGAAACATCCTCAGCTGATGCTCCCTCCCTGAAAGACGGCGCAAAGGACACCAGAGATGAACCTGTATACAGGGTTGAAAGCAGGGCTTCGTTAAGCCCCCCGCTCTGGGCAAAGCAAGGCCTCTGGCTGCACAGGGACGAGTTAAAGCCAAAAGGTGTAACACTTTCATTTCTGCCTGAACCTGCAATGCTGTCAGGCAGAATTTCTCGGCCCTGGTCAAAGACATGCTCAATGCCGTCACTGGTATTGCCGGTGGCATACTGCAGAGGCATACCATTGAGATAACCTACCTGCTCCGGGTGCAGATGATGCTGAGCATTAACCACAGCCAGCATGTCATCCATTGACTGGATGGCCATAAAGTCAGGACGTGGCGGCTCACTGCCCTCGTGATGCTCAAGCTCAGCAGCCACAGCACCACGAGCTGCAGCCTGCCTTGCTGGCCCGGATGCGCCGGCGGTACCGCCGCCAGCGATATCGCCTCCTGGCTGCCCGTCGCCTGGCTGCCCGCCTGAGGCACGAGCTGACTCAGCATCTGCTCCGGAAGCTGCATTTCCGGCCACGAACCCATCTGTGGCATTACTGCCCGCTGCAGCACTTGCAGCAGCTGAGCAGGTCCCTGCGCGGTTCTCACTGTTCATGCCTGATCCTATATTGGTCAGATGAACACCTACAGATGAGATGGAACTGTAGCCGTAATTGCCCACGTCAGAGCCTGGCTCCATACCGGTGCCGTAGCCCTCAGTGCCACTGGTAAGCACAGTTGAGGTGCTGCAGTTGGTGTTGGAAAGATCTGGACGGGTAGAAAGAGTAGTGCGCAGCGGGCTGCCATCGGGCATCACAAGACCTGTGCTGCCAGCCTGCATGCCCTGCAGGCTGCCGCCTGACACTGAGCTGTCAGCTACGGCTGCCTTGAGGTTAATAGCCTCCTGCAGCGCCTGGGCGCTGTGGGTAATAGGAGGCATATTGCTGTAGCGCGGCTGATTGTACATGCCAGCAAAGGCATCATTATCAAGACTTGATGAGACTGTGCTGACATGCGAGGAGGTGGCGCTGATAACAGGGATTTCCTGGGCGCTGTGCTGGCGGTGCACAATCTGATTGAGCTTGGTCAGGATAATGGCAAAGTAGCTCTCGGAGAGCACTTCATCAGATGGGGTCTTGGACCAGAAGCTTTCAAAGAGACAGGAGAGGTCCTGCTGAAGCTCGGAGAAAGTGGTATCGTCCAGATGGATGATGTTGTTATTGTCCGAATTGAGTTGCAGGAAACAGTACTGAGGATCGAGCTTGGGGAAACGGCGGGCAAGACGCTGCATGTACTTTGGGTGGATCCACAGAGCGTAGCGCTCATAGCCTTTGGTGTGGTAGATAAGGCCGTGATGGAACTGCAGCTCGTCAATGAGAATGACATCGCCGTGAGAGAGGTGATAAGGACGTCCCTCTACCTCATAGAAGAAGTCGCCCTCGACCACAAAAATAATTTCGTAGAAGGCATGATGATGCGGGCAAATGGCTACGTCTTCGCTCGGATTGGTATCAAGGTGCTTATAGCATTCAAAACGATTGTTCTGCATCAGCTCGCGGTAGCGTCTGCTGGTAAAAGCTGCCTTGTTAGCTCTGCGCATCTGTTTTGCCTCCCTGTTAATCCTGCATGCATCAGGGGCACAGCATAACTGCAATGCCATGCCATACCGTGCCGTGCCATTCCATGCCGTGCCATGCCGACCTGAGCCCGCCCGTCAGCTGCCATGTCTGTAAGCTGCGCTGCCTGTAATTACAGGGCGCGCCAGCCTGGCAGCACCAAAGTGCTGCCGCCGTAGACGCGTGCCACTCCCGGACAATATGCCTTAACTTTCAGTCATTCCCCGCCCGGTCCAAAATTGCTGCCCTGCTCATGCCGGCCAGACCTGAACAGCCAACAAAACACTCCTGATCAGTATTGTACCGTCACAGTGCGCCCACAAGACTCAGCCACAGTACTCGCGCCAGAGTCAGCTGCAGCACGCGCGCCAGAGTCAGCTGCAGCACGCGCACCAGAATCAGGTGCAGCATGCGCACCAGACTCAGCTGCCAACCCCGGTCAGACAGATCAGGGGAAATACCTTTGCCATAGCTGATGTCTGGCTTTCAGGCACACCGCTGTCACTGTCAATGTGCAGGACCGGCCCATAAGCGGGCTTTGGCCAGACATATGGCTGTGCTGGTACTGAAGAGTTTGACATGTAGGACTGACAGTCAGGAAAAGACGGGCTATACCGGACAGTTAAGGCAAATCCGGTGTTACTGGCTTACTGTGTGTATATTTGCTGCTGCATACCAGCAAACACAGAGGAATACTGGTGTTCAGCGGGCAGGCTACTGTGATGTAGTGTCTTAGTTCGTGGCCCCGCTTTCATGCAGCCTGAGATACAGGGCAGCATGGCTTAATCCCTCACGCATAAAGAACAGCGCTGCTGTAGGCCCTGGTCAGCTGTGGATCAGGTCTGAAACAGCTCATGGTACAGTGCAAACAATCATTGCTGGTACCTGTATAAAGCCCGTGCGCATGGGCCGGGTCGCAGGAAAACTGATAAATTATACTAACACGGTACGGGACTTTGTGCTATCAGTAGTATTTATTTTGTCCCAGTCCATGTTCCGCCGTCCAGAAAAAAAACAAAGCCCCCGACCATAAGGTCAGGGGCTTTGCGTGGCAGCTCAGCTTAGTGCCGAGCTCGGATTAGCTGTAAGGCTCAGATTAGCCCAGCAGGGACAGACCCAGCTGTGGGCGGGTATTGGCCTGCATCAGCATGGAAGTGGCAGCCTGCTGAATGATGGATTGCTGAGACAGATTGGCGGACTCTTCGGCGAAGTCTGCGTCGCGAATACGTGAACGGGCATCAGACTGGTTGGCAGAAACGTTAGCCTGGTTGCGGATTGAGCTCTCAAGTCGGTTCTGGATTGCACCTAGTCCAGCACGCTGGCTGTCAACAAGAGCAATCATCTTGTCCATACCTGAAATAGCATCATCAATCTTTGCTGCATCGCTGAATGTAATTACGGCATTATCCTTGGAGTAGAAGTTCTTCAGAGCAGTATCAGCAATACCGCCACCCAGTGCAATCTGGGAGAACTTCATGGACTGAACCTGGAAAGAGATTGTGTCGCCGTTGTTAGCGCCTACCTGAAGGATAAGCTCACCTACAGAGGCACCGGTCTGACCGCCTGCAAGCTTGGTCAGTAAGCCGCCGGCGCCGTCGAGAACGGTTGCACCACCGAAAGTTGTGTCCTTGGCGATACGGGTAATTTCCTGAGCCAGAGAGGTTGCCTCTTTGGCAAGAGCCTTACGGTCGTCCAGGGTGTTGGTGCCGTTCTTGGCCTGTACAGCCAGAGTACGGATCTTCTGGAGCATGCCGGACATTTCGTCCATAGCACCTTCAATAGTCTGAGCAACAGCAATACCATCGGCGCTGTTACGGTTACCCTGGTTGAGGCCATTAATCTGGGTGGTTAAACGGCTGGAGATCTGCAGGCCGGCAGCATCGTCCTTGGCAGAATTAATTCTCAGACCTGAAGAGAGTCTCTGGTATGTGGTAGTGAGCTGATTCTGTACGTTGTTGAGGTATCTGCGGCCGTTGAGGCTGGAAACATTGGTATTGACGTAAACTG